>CAIYTT010000190.1 GCA_903929195.1 uncultured Bacteroidota bacterium | reverse complement strand
TTTTTATGTAATTTATAAAAATAAATAATATTATTTACAAAAAATATTATTTATTTAAGTCTTCTGTTTTTTCTACAACCTCTCTAATAATTTTATCCAGATTATTGGTAGCAGTTTTAAGCATACCTACTAAATCCATATAAGAATCAGGTACCGAGGAATCGTAATTAAATAGCTCTATTAAACCTAATATGGTAGCAACCGGTGCTCTTACTTTATGAGATTGTATCCATGCTATTTCTTTTAGTTTTTCGTTTTGTTCTTGTATCTTTAAAAATTGTCTTTTTTGTTCCGAAATATCTCTGGCTATGCAGTTTACACCAATAATATTACCATCATGGTCTATTATGGGGTTATTGCTAAATTCTTTGCATAACATGATACCTCCAAAATTCTCTTCTACAATAGTAATAAAAGATTCACCTTTCAATGCTCTTTCATAATCACTTTTTCTTGTGTTTATAAAATTATCCGTACCCCAGTCGCCAAGCACATAATCGCCCGGTTTAGGTATAGTACCGTCTATTTCATATACAGATTGTTGGTAAGGTTTATTACAAAAAATAATTTCAAGATTTGTATTTACAGACCAGATTAAATCTTTTGTATTATTTATGGTAGTTAATAAATTCTGTTCGCTTTTCCTTATTTTATCTTGTAGTGCTCTTTCTTTGGTTACGTCAACGGTTGTTCCGTTTAAAGTATCCGGTTTGCCATCGGTACCTTTTATTAATGACAGGTGTGCTTGTAAAATTTTTATGGAGCCGTCTTTATGATAATATCTGTATTCTATTTTTTGCGACCCGCTTGTTCTAACAGCCTGCATTGCCTGCCTGAAAATTTCGTGGTCGTCGGGGTGAATAAAATTGAAAAAAGAATCATTATCCAACATTCCCTCTTCGGCACTAAAGCCAAAGAGTTTATAAAATGCATTGTTTGCATACATCAATTCTAAAGTATCGGCATTGCGAGACCATATAGCATCGCTAATAGAATAGAGTATGCTGTCTAATTGTTCTTTTTGTTCTTTAAGCAGGTTACCCGATTTCTTAAATTTTTCATTTACATCAAAAGAAAAACTTAAACCGGTTTGTCTGTTACCTAATTCGGTATAATGATAATAGATATTTACAAAAAAAACTTCTCCTGTCTTTTTAATATGACGCCAATAACCGGCATCAAAATGTTCCGATTTGTCACTGTCAAAATATTCAAGCAAAGGTTCCATGTCTTCTTTTGGGTGTATATCCAAAATGGTCATAGATAGAAATTCTTCTTTGCTGTATTCATATTTATCTATTGCAGCTTTATTAACCTCTACAAAATGCATTGTATCCAAGTCAATAATCCACATTGGTATTACGCTATGGTCGAAATGTTTTTTATAATCAGTATATTTAAATTCGTTTTTATGGGTTAATTCATTTCTTAGTGTAGAGTAGGTTATTTTCTTTAAAAGCTGTTCGGCATCAAATGTGCCTTTAATAATAAAGTCTTGTGCCCCATTTTTTAATGCCATTGCTGCATATTCAAAATTATCTTCTTTAGATAATAGCAAAAAAGGAATATGTGCAAAATGATTATAAAGTATCTGAGCAGTAATAGCAATAGGTTCGTTATCTATGGGAATGCCGGCAAAAATAATGCTTACCGATTCAGGAGAAAATTTCAGTGCATCAGCCAGTGAAAAGCATCTGATTATTGAATCCTGTTGGTAATTTAGAATACATAATTGATTTGATAAAAGCAAAAAATCAATATCATCTGTTTCTATAATGAGTATCTTCTTATTCATTTGTGCTTTTGAAAACAATTATTAAAAATAAAAAATTAATTGACTTAAAAAAATATGAAAATTTAGTTTTTTATAATGGGCAAACTAAAAAAACAAATTTAATAAAGTAATTGAAATAACTAATACTTTTTTCTAAAAAATGCTAAAAACAATTAATTTATATATTCTTTGTCTTGTATTTGATTTTTCATAGAGTAAAAAGATTTTATTATTAGCATAAAATGAAAGGTTGAGGGGATTTGTTTATTTTTGCCAACATTATGGCAAATGATAATAAATTACAAAACCTAATAGGACATTGTAAAGAATATGGTTTCGTTTTCCCCAGCAGCGAAATTTATGAAGGATTAAGTGCTGTGTATGACTATGGACAATATGGTGCAGAATTAAAAAAAAATATTCGTGATTACTGGTGGCGCAGCATGACCCAAATGTATGACAACATAGTAGGTATTGATGCATCTATATTTATGCACCCTACCGTATGGAAGGCAAGTGGGCATATAGATAATTTTAGTGACCCGATGATTGATAATAAAGATAGCCATAAACGCTACCGGGTTGACCATCTTATTGAGGGTTTTGCAGAAACACTAACTATAGAAAATGCAGAAATAGTTCTTGCTTCTATGGATAAATTATTGGCTGCCAATGATTTTACCGGTTTAAAACAACTAATAGAAGAAAAAAACATTACTTGTTCCGTAAGTGGTACTTGCAATTGGACCGATGTGCGCCAGTTCAATCTTATGTTTGCTACAGAAATCGGCTCCGTTGCCGATGAGGCAAATGTGATTTACCTACGACCCGAAACGGCACAAGGTATTTTTGTTAACTTTCTGAATGTACAAAAGTCCGGACGTATGAAAATACCTTTCGGGATAGCACAAACCGGTAAAGCATTCCGTAATGAAATTGTAGCCAGAGGGTTTATTTTTAGAATGAGGGAATTTGAACAAATGGAAATGCAGTTTTTTGTGCGTCCGGGTACGCAAAAAGAATGGTATGAGTTTTGGAAAGAAGCAAGAATGAAATGGCATTTAAGTTTAGGTATTGCAGCATCAAAATACCGCTTTCACGACCATGTAAAGTTAGCTCACTATGCCGATGCTGCTTGCGATATTGAATACGATTTCCCAATGGGATTTAAAGAAGTAGAGGGAGTACATAGCCGTACCGATTTCGACCTGAAAAGCCATCAAGAATATAGCGGTAAAAAATTGACTTATTTTGATACCGATATTAATCAACACTATATACCTTATGTTATAGAAACTTCAATTGGTTTAGATAGAACGGTAATGATGGTATTAAGCGAAGCTTATGAAGAGGAGGATTTAAGCACAGATGATAAACAAGACAGTAGGGTAGTGTTGCGTTTTCCGCCAATGCTTGCACCTATTAAACTTGCCATATTACCATTAACAAAAAAAGACGGGCTGCCAGAAATTGCAAGATTCCTGATTAACCAGTGCAAACCCCATTTTAAGTGTTTCTACGAAGAAAAAGACAGTATTGGTAAAAGATACCGTCGTCAAGATGCTTTAGGTACGCCTTTCTGCATTACAATAGACCACCAAACAAAAGACGACCAAACAGTAACTATTAGATATAGAGACAGTATGGTACAAGAAAGGATAGCTTTAAATGAGGTGAAGAATTTAATTATGGATAAAATTCAGATGTTTCCGTAATAGATGCAAAAAAGCGAATAATGACATGGTAAATATTTAGTTGCTTGATAAAAGCCTGCTAGTAAATACTATGTATGCTTTTTAATGTGTGTATAACACAAAAAAAGTATTTAATATAGATGAAAATTAAGTAATAATACTAATTTAGAAATGCCTTGCTACTCAAAAAAATATTTTATTTTTTACAAATAGCAAGGCATTTCTAAATTAGTTTATTTTGTTACCTTTCTATATATAATTTCTGCATATTACATATCCCATCAATAGAAATAAATCGCACCAAATAAGTACCATTAGCTATACCAATTGGTAACGTAAATTGTGTTGATTTTTCCTTCAATAATTCAGACAGAATTAATTGACCATCTAAACTAACTATTTGTATCCTGCCTTGCTGTTGCGATTCTATTGTTATTTTATTCGTAGCAGGGTTGGGGTATATGTTGAAACTATTTATAAAACTATTTTTTGTTGATAGCCCAAGAGTAGGTGTTACAGTTATCGTTTTAATTGCAGAAGAATGCCCACATAAATTGGTTACAGTATAACTTATTGTATCTACACCCATAGAAACACCGGTAACTAAACCGGTACTACTAACTGTTGCAATAGTAGCGTTGCCACTACTCCAAATACCGGCTGTTACAGTGTCGCTTAGCATAATTGCGGAACCTACTGCTACTAAAGAAAGACCTGAAATAATACCTGAGTCCGGTAAAGGATTAACTGTAATAGTTGCGTTTGCAAATGCTACCCCACATGTATTAGTTGTAGTATAAGTAATTAATGCAACACCACTCGTTAGCCCCCTTAATTCTCCGCTGCCACTATCTATACTGCAAATACTGGTTGTGCCACCGATATTCCAAAAACCACTTGTGGTACTATCGATTAAAGTGGTAATTGCCCCACTACAAATAGTAGTAGAACCAATAACAGGTTCAATTAAACTAATTTTTCTAATTACATTATTGTATGCATCGGCTACATAAATACTATTACAGCCATCGAAAGCTATACCACAAGGTTCATGCATTTTTGCAGCAGTCGCAGGGCCGCCATCACCCGAATAGCCACCGAAACTTCCACCAAAATACGAACCTGCTACAGCATTTATGATTCCGGCAGTATCTACCATTCTAATCATATTGTTGCCATAATCTACAATGTACAAATTGCCGGCACTATCAAATTTTAAACTCATTGGCTCGTATAATTCTGCAGAAGTTGCAGGTATTCCATCACCCGAATAGCCTGAAGAACTAGTGCCAGCAATGGTATTTATAATCCCGAATGTATCCAATTTTCTAACTCTATTATTTATCATATCTGCAATATATACATTGCCACTTCTATCAACTGCAACCCCAGTGGGGAACCGTAAGTGGGCAAGTGTTGCGGGTCCTCCATCGCCACCAAAGCCGCTTGTAGAGCTACAACCTGCAATTGTACTTATAATACCCGTACTATTTATTTTTCTTATTCTATTGTTTCCTTCATCAGCAAAATATATAGAACCATGTATATCTGTTGTAATTTGATAGGGGTAGGCTATCATAGCGGCTGTTGCCGGCCCACCGTCTCCACTAAAGCCAATGGTACCTGTGCCTGCTATTGTAGAGATACTACCAGATGAATTTATCTTTCTAATTCTTTGATTATGATGGTCGGAAAAATAAATATTACCGCTTATATCTGTAGCAACAGCAATAGGTGAATATATTTGTGCAGATGTTGCAGGGCCGCCATCACCGGTAAAACCTAAGGTATCATTGCCTGCTATCGTAGTAATAATGCCTAAATTATCAATTTTTCTAATTCTATTATTTGTTTGATCTGCAATATATAAATTACCCGATGCATCAGTAGCTACATCGCAAGGATATTGTAACCCTGCTGCACTTGCTGCATAGTTATCTCCCAAGTAGCTATCCTGCATATTACCGGCTACAGTGTTTATAATTCCCGATACATTAATTTTTCTAACTCTAAATAAACCTTTATCAACAACATACAAATTTCCTACTCCATCATATATAATTCCCGATGTTTGATAAAGTTCGGCAGAATCTGCATGTATCCCTTCAGTTATTAAGCCACCACCTCCGGCAAAATAATTGATAATACCACTTGTATCCACTTTTCTTACATACCCATAAGTCTGGTCTGTAATATAAACATTACCTAAATTATCAATTGAAACACTAGAAGGATTATATAATTCTGCCGCTGTTGCAGAACCATGGTCGCCGGTAATACCGGCAACACCATTACCGGCAAAAGTTGTTATGATACCACCGGTATCCAATTTCCTAACTCTTTTACCGCCAATATCAGCAATATAAACATTTCCTATGGCATCAATAACTACACCGGAAGGATTTTGTAACATAGCATTTGTTCCGGGACCACCATCACCACTATAGCCGGCTGTTCCGGTACCTGCAATTGTATTGATAATGCCCATGGTATCTACCTTCCTTACCCTAGAACTTACTGCATCTGCTATATACAAATTCCCAATTGCATCTAATGCTACTGCAAACGGATTAGACAAAATAGCGTTAGTTGCCGGTCCACCATCTCCTAAAACCGACCCCCCACCGGCAATTGTAGAAATGATACCGGCAACATTTACTTTGCGAACCAAACCATTGCACTTATCTGCAATATATACGTTACCTATATTATCAACTGTTACACCTGTAGGGCTGCACAATCTTGCAGAGCTTGCACTTATGCTATCACCATTATAACCGGATGTGCCGGTACCCGCTATTGTAGATAATCTACCGGATGTGTTTACTTTTAGCACACGGTTATTATTCATATCTGCAATATATACGTTTCCAATTGCATCAGCACCAACACCGAAAGGAGTCATTCCCACAGCAGTTGCCGGCATACCATCACCTGCACCACCACCTGCAAAAGTTGAAATTTTTTGTGCATTTAAATTTTGAGAGAATATTACATTAATTAAAAATAACAAACTTAGTTTGATACTCCTTTTCATATTTAGCATATTTATACTTATGGAAATTTTATTTACCCTGTCCAAAATTACTATTAAATTTATTATCATTTTAGCCTAATTTTACATCTTTTATCCCATTAATGAAATTAAAAATAATAGGTTTCGGTATTGCAAAAGATATTTTAGGGGCATCAACTATTACAGTTGATGTGCCGGAAAACACTACAGTTGCCGAATTAAAAACTATTTTAGAACAACAATACTCACGCTTAAAAGTATTACATTCATACATGGTTGCCATAGACCATAGATATGCAATTGACAATGAAATTTTAAATACAAATAATGAAATTGCACTAATACCCCCTGTTAGTGGGGGCTAAACACTTATTTATGATTAATGTATCTATAGACAAAAAAGAAATAAATATACAAGAATGCACTAATTGGGTTATGGACTGCGAATGCGGTGGTATTGATTTATTTATAGGTGTAGTAAGGCCCGAAACAAATGGGAAAAGAGTAATTCAATTAGATTTAGACTCCTATATACCTATGGCATTAAAGGAAATTAAAATAATTACAGACCATGTACAAAGCACGTGGAATGTAAAAAAAATTTTAGTACACCATCGCATAGGCGTATTAAGAGTTGGGGACGTACCTGTAGTTATTGCGGTTGCTGCTTTGCATCGTGCCGAAGCTTTTGATGCTTGTAGATATATTATTGATACGCTAAAAAAGACTGTACCAATCTGGAAAAAAGAAGCATTTGAAGATGGGGATATTTGGGTGGATGCACACCCTTAATATTTTATAGTTCTGCGAGTGCAAATAATGTAAAAAATATGATAACCGGCAAAATAAGGTCTAAGATGCCCAAACAATATCCTGCCCATGCCCAATTACGATGATTGCCCCAATGATTTCGCTTACCCCTGCCACCACATATCACTGCGGTAAGCCCAAAACCTACCGGTATTAGTAGCATTAATACAGTTAGCACTGCAATATCTAAATTTGCAGCCATTATAAAACCAGCCAAAAAAGACAAAAAACCGGCTAAACCAAAAATAAATGATACCCAACTATTATTTTCTCGCTCTACATTAAATGGCTTCGGTAGCTTTATCAGTTCTTTTTTATCAATATAAAGAGGATGGATTTGAATTTTTTTCGTTATATAACTTTGTTCGTTTTTAGGCAAGCTATCTACGCTTTTTATAGGGAATGCAGCATAAGAACGATTTACAAAAAGAAAAAAAACAAATAGCAAAATAAGATAACTTTTTCGTCCCAATTTCCCTTTACTAAAATTCATTATTTACTTGTTTTTGCACAAAGATATAATTTCAGTGATATAAATTGTTGTATAGAAATGTAAATATATGGGTACATTCCTTATTGAATAAAAGAATACTTTATTATTTAAAAAGCCATTACCTTTGCTTCAACTTTAGGGGTGTTCCGTAATTATTTCGGGACTGAGAAAATACCCTCATGTACCAGATTCAGGATAATGCCTGCGTTGGGAAAAGTAGATAACAATAAACTCCTTTTTCTGCACCTAAAGTTATTGTTTTATAATACAATTCAATACTAATAGTATGCAGGTTTTTGTAAACAGTAAACAGTACCTTTTACCCCAATCCGTAAATTATCTTGCTGACGCACTAACCAATTTTGGTATTACAGAGCCAATAGGTATTGCTATTGCCATAAACAATAAGGTAATACCCAAAACAGAATGGCAACAATATCTTTTACAAGCAGATGATAAAATTATGATTATAAAAGCTACCCAAGGTGGCTAAAAATTTAATGTGAATTCAATAATAAATTGTAATATTTAAATTTATAAAAAAAGAAAAACATGAAAAAAGAAATTAAACCAATATTTACAAACGATACGCATTCCTCTTTTTATACCGGCTCTAAAAAAGTATTTGTACCTGGTAAATTACATAACATAAAAGTAGCCATGCGCGAAATTCAGGTTACGCCTACATATACTAAATCTTTTGGTGTTGAAGAAATAATACCCAATGCACCGGTTACCGTTTATGATACCAGTGGCCCCTATACCGACCCAACTATTAAAATAGATATTACAAAAGGGTTACCCAGATTAAGAGAGGAATGGATAGTAAATAGAAATGATGTAGAACAGCTTAGCAGTTTTTCAGCAGAATTCAGCAATGAAAGGCTTGAAAATGACCAATTAAAAGACCTAAGATTCGAGCATATTAAAATGCCCTATCGTGCCAAAGTAGGTTGTAATGTAAGCCAATTGCACTATGCTCGTAAAGGTATAATTACTCCGGAAATGGAATATATTGCCATTAGAGAAAATTTACGTATAGACGAAATAAATGAAACGAATGAATTACTAAAACAACATCCAGGTTATAGTTTTGGTGCCAACACACCCGTAAAATATATTACCCCTGAATTTGTAAGAGCCGAAATAGCTGCGGGTAGGGCTATTATACCTGCAAATATCAATCACCCGGAAAGCGAGCCAATGATTATAGGTAGAAATTTCTTAGTAAAAATAAATACAAATATTGGCAACTCGGCAGTATCGTCAAGCATTGAAGAAGAGGTGGACAAAGCCGTGTGGAGTTGCCGTTGGGGTGGCGATACTTTAATGGATTTATCTACAGGAAAAAATATACACGAAACAAGAGAATGGATTATTCGTAATTGTCCTGTTCCGGTGGGTACAGTGCCTATCTATCAGGCATTAGAAAAAGTGAATGGCAAAGCAGAAGACCTTACTTGGGAACTATTTAAAGATACGCTTATAGAACAAGCCGAACAAGGTGTTGATTATTTTACAATTCATGCAGGCGTATTGTTGCGTTATGTACCCTTGACTGCAAAAAGATTAACAGGTATTGTATCGCGTGGTGGTAGTATTATGGCAAAATGGTGTCTTTCGCACCATAAAGAAAATTTCCTTTACACACATTTTGAGGAGATTTGTGAAATAATGAAAGCTTATGATGTAAGTTTCTCACTTGGCGATGGTTTACGTCCCGGTTGTATTGCAGACGCTAATGATGCTGCCCAATTTGCAGAATTAGAAACACTTGGTGAATTAACAAAAATAGCTTGGAAACACGATATTCAGGTGATGATTGAAGGACCCGGACATGTACCGATGCACCTAATAAAAGAAAATATGGATAAGCAGCTTGCTTGCTGCGATGAAGCTCCATTTTACACCTTAGGCCCTTTAACAACAGATATTGCACCCGGTTACGACCATATTACGTCTGCAATAGGAGCTGCAATGATTGGCTGGTATGGTACTGCAATGCTTTGCTATGTTACCCCCAAAGAACATTTAGGCTTACCGGACAAGCAGGATGTAAAAGACGGTATTATTGCCTATAAAATTGCAGCACATGCTGCCGACCTCGCAAAAGGACATCCTGCATCGCAATACAGAGATAATGCATTAAGTAAGGCAAGATTCGAGTTTAGATGGGAAGACCAATTTAATTTGTCTCTTGACCCCGACACGGCAAGAGCTTATCACGATGAAACACTACCTGCCGATGGTGCTAAAATTGCACATTTTTGCTCTATGTGCGGACCTCATTTTTGCTCTATGAAAATAACTCAAGATATTCGCGAATATTCAGAACAGGAAGAAAAACTTTTAAAAAGCATGGAAGAAAAATCTGTGGAATTTTTAGAAGGCGGTGCAGAAATATACAAATAATAAAAGAATATTTTCAATTTTTAAAAAGCAGGTTAGATTCATTTCTGAACCTGCTTTTTTACTAAACTATTTTTTAGCATTCAATATAATTTTACCGATGCAAACTTTGTAATTAATATCAAACATTTTTATCTGAAAAATATCGGCAAGCAAATCTATATTTGTTTATTGAAAAACATTAAAAAATACATAGTAGCATTTGGCATTCTCCTGTATGCTATACCTGCATATTCACAAGTATTAAATAATATTAAACAAGGATTCAATATTGGTTTAGTTTCTGCATTAGGTAATAAATTTCAACGTGTAGGATTTACTTTGCAAACTTATTTTTATAATACAAATACACAATTGAATGCAGAAATACGTATTTATCATAATTTTAAAAACTTAGGTCCCGTTAAGCAATATAATGAATTGGTAGCATCGGCAGGTTTGGTATATGCTTATGGACTAAAACAAAAGGAAAACAACCCGTTTTTCAGTTGTATTTCTAACCAAACAAACTATGCAAGTAGTATAGGATATTCTTATAATTTTTATTTTAATAAAATACATACCACACAACAAACAGGCATTATTGCTTTTCAATTTAATAAGCTAAGCATTATTACCGAAAATGATATTTTTGCAAGACCTACTTTAGACCGCTTTAGAACAGGGGCATTTTTGGTTCAATATCAATATAAAAACTTCTATCAGTTTGCGGTTAATTGCACAATGTGGACCGGACAAATGGGTAATAAAATAAGTAGCGAAAAAGACCTGCCATTTACTTGTTATATGGATACCACTAATGGAATCTATACCAATTATTCGCATGGTTTATTAAGCGGACAAATTAAATATGCTTTTAATGATTGTCAAAACGTGCAAGCAAATATGGGTATAGATGCAGAGCAAATTAGAAATTTTGTGCAAAATCGTTTAATTCATGACATGATATTTATTCCTAAAAAGTGGCATAAATCAAAAAATTGCCACATACCTATGTTAGATACCGAAGGTAATCAATATTTGTATAAGCCTAATCAAAAAATAAAAAAGCCACAACCTTATTGGAATTTATTTACCGGTACAGCACTATTTTATTAGGAATGCCTTATAGGGCAAAAAGCCAAAGTAATATATTGAATTATTTTATGAATTTGTGCCTTTGTGGTGTTTTCATAAAAAAACGAGGTATAATAGTTAAAATGGATTGTACCTGCCATCGGAAGAACAAGCTATTTATTGGTGAATGCAGCGATACGTATGGTTGATTGAGTTTAACAACCTGATTTTTTTAGCATTGTAGAGTGTGTTTGTACCGATTTTTACATAAAAATACTAACCATAGTCCCATTACAAGCGATTTCACTCCTCTTTATTTTGCCAACCTGTTATGTATATATTCATTTGCTTTATAGGTATGCCACACCTCCAAGGTGTGGCATACCTATGATCATCACTTTAACTTCACTAATTTCTTTACCAATTCCCCACTTTCGCCCTTGAAAGTAACAATGTAAAGCCCTGCTACTAAGTTACCTATATTTACTTTGGTAGTTGCTGTTGTTAGGGTTTGGTGCAGTTGCTCTTGCCCCATAATATTGGTTATTGTAAAGGCTGTAAAAGCAGTTGGGTCTGTTTTTATTATCAGTTCATCGGTGGCAGGGTTGGGGTAAAGGTCTGCCTGGGCTGTTGGGGCTTTTACTGTATTTAAAGTTCCGCAACCAACAGTGTTGGCAATATAATTGGTCATTACTACCGGGTTGTCATCAAAGAAGATGCCTGCATGATTATTGATAGTTGTACCTGCGCTTAAACCACTGTTGGTATTGATTGTAAATAGTACCATACCATCGCAAAAGCCATGGTGGCTGCTGTCTAACAGGTTGATGCCGGGGAATTCAAATTTTACAATGTTATGATGAATACTTGTATCATACCACCTGCTGGTGTTCATGGTGTGCGATGCCGCTACAATTCGTATAGAGTGCGGTGCTACTGCGTCACTTAGGGTATCCATAACGTATATGTTATGTGCAGTATCGTTACCTGTATTCTCGAATAGTATGGAATATTGTAAATTGGTAACCGTACTTGCAGGTATGCAACCACTTGGCAACACCGCAATTTCATTCGGGTCGTAAGAAGATTTTACGGTATCTACCCGGTTTATATGGTTATTGGTACTA
>CAIYTT010000189.1 GCA_903929195.1 uncultured Bacteroidota bacterium | reverse complement strand
TCAAATCAAAGGAAGGTGCGGATGATTTTGCCATAATCCGCTCAATTATAGATACAGCCATCAAATCAGGCAAGGAGGTCTATAATGAACTGACATTAATTGCTACCTTAGCACCGGGTTAGAATGACCTGTATGTTTACAGGAATTTTAAGAAATCGGGAGAAGTATTAATTACTGCCGATAGTTTTACAACATCACCCACCAAACATTCTGATAGTTTATTGTAAGTAATCCATTCCATTTTTCCATTTTTATCGGGAATTGGTGAACCATGAGGGTCTATTTTAGGATAGCCAAGCAATTCGTCCATTTTATCAAAAAAAATATTGGATTGGATATGCTCAATCTGTTCTGCGATTTCGTGAACTTCTTCCCAGCCAAAGCCCATTTTTTCTGCTAAATACATTTCTGTAAGTCGATGTTTCCGAATAATTAGACCCGCTTCTATAGTTCCTTTTTCACCTTTTACACCGCCACCACGGTGGTTATGTACTATTAATTACTCTATTATTAAAAATTGGAAGAGAATACAATCATTTACCGTAAAAACGGAAAGTGATTTTAACTTGGCACAAAACCGTTATTTAGGTTTATACAATACAGAAACTGCAACTGCTTCCTATGTTGTATTTAATTTATCTGCACATACAAATTTCTATTATTACAAAAAGCAAATTATACAGTTACAAATGCAGGTAAATAACATATTTGATACCGCTTTCCAATCTCATTTAAGTAGATTACAATACTTTGAATATTATACACAATCACCAAATACGCATTATGGAATTTACAATATGGGAAGAAATGTGTGCATGAAAATCATAATATCATTTTAAAGAAATAACTCAAAAAAAAAATAGGAATATAATGAACCTACCAATTGAATATCTCCATTAATCTTCAATTTTTCGCCTTTATTGCTACCCAAGTAGTATATAGGCTTTCCTGTAGGGGTCTGTTTTCCGGTAGCTCATTTAAAGGAAGGCAAGGCAACATACTACTATGGCAATCAGCCGGTAATGTTTGATATAATTCTGTACCTTTTGTTTTCCATGCAAGCATTTCATCGCTTACTTGTTTAATTATTTTACCCGGGTTGCCAACAACTAAGCTTCTTGGCGGTATAATTGTTTTTGCCTGTATAAATGTCATTGCACCAATTATAGACTCATCGCCTATTTCTGCCTCATCCATAATTACAGAATTCATACCTATTAATACATTTCTGCCAATGCTTGCACCATGCACAATAGCACCGTGCCCAATATGAGCACCTGCTTTTAAAGTAACTACAATACCCGGAAACATGTGTACAGTACAACTTTCCTGTACATTACAGCCATCTTCTATTACAATACCACCCCAATCGCCTCGTATAACTGCAAATGGCCCCACATATACATCTTTCCCTATAATCACATTACCGGTAACAACTGCCTGCGGATGTATATATGCACTTGGATGAACAACAGGAATAAAACCTTTAAATGAATAAAACATTACATAAAAATTTTAAAATATTAAGGAACAGGGTCATAACCGCTTTTGCCCCACGGATGACATGAAAAAAATCTTTTTATAGTTAACAACCCTCCTTTAAAAGGACCATATTTACGTATAGCCTCTAAACCATATTGGCTACAAGTAGGCGTATATCTACATTTTGCACCAAAAAACGGTGATATGGCACCTTGATAAAATCGTATAATACCAATAAGCAAAAAGGAAAAAAATGTACGCATAGTATTAAAAACAAACGTAAACTGGAATTATTTTATTATATAATAAAACTATTATTATAGCTTACTCATTTTTAGGTAGCACAATTGTAGTAAGTTTATTTATACCTTTTTGCATTGCATCTGTTACAGTTGCAATATCCGGCATTGCTTTATCTGTATATACAACAAATAAATGCAATTGTTCTGTATTTGGCACTGCTGCACAGAGAGCATGTTTATTTAATCGCCAAGCTTCAACCATAAGCCTACGCACTCTATGCCGGTGTACAGAACTCGGAAATTTCTTTTTAGGAACAGAAAAACCGGTAAGTACCGGAGAATCTTTTAGCACCAAACGTGGCGGAAAAACATAAATGAACCTTAGCGGAAAAACAGAAAACGCTTTCCCCTTCAGGAAAAGCGTATGAATATGCCGCTCACGTTTGAGCCGCTCATATAACTTAAAAGTATTACGAATGGCTAGTGTTAGTTTTATTGTTTATTTCAAACGGCTTTCGTCAGATACGGTTAATTTATAACGACCTTTTCTACGACGGGCAGCCAATACTCTACGGCCATTAGCCGATTCCATACGCTTACGAAATCCATGAACTGTTTTACGACTGCGGCGGTGTGGTTGATATGTACGTTTCATTTTATGTTCTTTTTTCTCCTTTTTAAAAGGAGTGCAAAGTTAGAGTTATTTTTTGAAGTTATCAAAATAAATTTTCAAATTTATTTTCAGTTGCTATAATTATGCAAATTACACTATTTTTGGTAATGTTTACAGACGAATATTTTATGAGAGAGGCATTGAAACAAGCCCAGATGGCATTTGATGCTAATGAGGTGCCTGTTGGTGCTATTGTGGTTTGGGATAACAAAATTATTGCCAGAGGTTATAATCAAGTAGAAATGCTGAATGACAGTACTGCACACGCAGAAATGATAGCCCTTACTGCCGCATTTAATTACACAGGCAGTAAATATCTACCCGAAGCTGTTTTATATGTAACCTTAGAACCCTGCTTAATGTGTAGTGGCGCTTTATATTGGGCTAAAGTAAAAAAAATAGTATATGGTGCAGATGATATAAAAAATGGATATAAAAAAACAACAGGATTAAACAATCATTATCATCCTAAAACAGAAATAATATCAGGTATTCTTGCTGCTGAATGTGCACAGCTAATGAAAGATTTCTTTTTAAAACTAAGATAAAGTTATCATTTATAGCTATTGTTCAAATTTCTATATTTATGGACAAGGCTATTGCAACCACTATTTAATCATTTCATAGCATTACATAAAATACTTATTGAATTTCTGTAACATCTATCTCTTTCTTCTTAGAAAACTAAAGAACCCTTTTCTTTTCTTTTTAGCTTCCTTATCACCTAATACATGTAATGATTGTATCCGAATATCATTATTGGGTCTGTCTCTACCATCTCTAGCAGCCGAAATAATTTTATCAACAACATCCATACCTTCCAGTACTTCACCAAAAACGGTATAATTGCCATCTAAAAATGGTGTGCCTCCTATTGTTTTGTAAATTTCCTTTTGTTGAGGTGTGTATTTTCTGCCAGCTCTTGCCGATAAATTATCTAATTCTTGGTCTGTAGCTTTTTTGCCAACTACAATATAAAACTGACAAGCAGAACCTGCTTTTGCCGGATTGCCATCTCTAGCTACTGCCAAAGCACCACGTTTATGTATATTAGAATCATTAATTTCGGCAGGTATCGTAAATTGCAAGCCACCGCTACCTAAAGCTTGTCCAGGTGCTGCATGTTTTGAAGTGGGGTCGCCACCTTGTATCATAAAATTGGGTATTACTCTATGAAAAAGTGTGCTGTCATATACATGTTCTCTTGCATTTTTTACCATATTGTTTGTATTCAATGGTGTATTATCATAAAGCATCATTACAATTCTCCCTGAATCGGTAATCATTTCAATTTTATTTGTTTGCGCATACAAAGGCACTGCTAACATTAAACCCGCAAATAATAAGTAAATATTTTTTTTCATATACGTATTGATATTTGTAAATAGTAAATAATGGCTGCAATATAAAAATAAGTATTGTATCGTAATGCTAAAAAATAGTTTTATACATAAATCACAACTATTCAGCCCCGTAGTAAACGATAAATCTTAAAGAACTAAAAACTTTTTTACCCCCTGCTTTTATTGATTTGTCATTTTCTAAAATTATTGTTGCATAGCGATCAGCACCTTTCGTTGATTTAAATTGTCCGGAAGTTTTTTGTTTGACTTTAATGTTTCAGAAATTAAGGTATTGATGCAGCTACAAGCATCATATCTTGGTAAAATAACGAATAATGTTGTTGAAGCCAGGGTTGTTACTAATTTAAATATTGACGATACAACAAATGGATTTATAGACAGACCAACAGTTACATATTGTTTTGATATTCTTGCACCACTTTTAGATTATAAAAGGTTTACTCTTTTTTGTGTCGAGCAAACAATTGGGAATGAGCTACCTTTAAAGATTTTTTCTAATTATTGGGTTAAAAAAGAGTGTACATGCGAAAAAATTGAAGATTTTAAAACTTGTCTTAAAGACATATTTATTTCTCCTGATATTACAGGGCTAATAAATTCAATTATTGCTACAAGCAAATAATGGTTTTTTATAAGGTTATTTTGTATATTTTTTAAAATAATCTGTTATTTTCAAAAAAGTTTTTTATTCTATAACATTACCAATTAGAATAGGTGAAAATTTATAAAAAATTTCAAATAATCTAATGTAGCTGAATAATTTACCAATATACACTTTTATTTTGTTACAATTTCCATTATAGGTAAAGGAAAAATAAAGCCTGTTCCGTTTTCTATAGATTCTTTTTCTCTTTCTAAAAACTCTGCTTTAAAATGCCAAGGTAATACCAAATAATAATCCGGTTTCATAGCTCTAGATTCGGCTTCGCTTATTATGGGTATATCTGTACCTAAAGTTCTGGCACCGTATTTATCCGGGTTTCTTTCTGCGGCAAAGTCTATTAATTCTTTGTCTATACCACACCATTGCAGTATGGTATTCCCTTTGGTAGATGCACCATAGATATGTATGCGCTTGCCTTGAAACTTTAATTTTTTCAAAGCGTCATATAATTCTGTTTTTAACTTATTTATGCGTTCTTGAAATGCGAAATAAGGTTTGTCGGTATCTAATTCTAAATCGAATTCTTTTTGTCTTATTTCATCAATCAATTTAAAGTTTTCGGGTAAGTCGAATGCTGAATTTGTATTATGTGTTGCATAGCAACGAATACTGCCTCCATTTATATCATTAAAAGATATTTTAAATACTTTCATTCCACCACGTTTCAAAATAGTTTCAATAACAGCTAAGCTGTAATATTCCAAATGTTCGTGGCATATTGTATCATAAGAATCTAATTGTAACATTAAGGGCATATAAGACATCTCGAATATCCATATACCGTTATTAGACAATATGTTTTTTATACCTTTAACAAATTCTACCGGTTGTTCTAAATCGTAGAACATAGCAATAGAAGTTATAATATCTAATTTTTGAGTGCCTAATTTTTCAAATAATTCACCTGAAGGAAAAATATCTTTTACAACAATAATAGATTTGTCCTCTATACCCATAGCCACATCCGATGGGTCAACACCGTATCTGGTATATGTTTTAGGGTAATTATTAAGTAGTGTACCATCATTACAACCAATATCCAACACATTAGCATTTGCATTTTGCAATAGAGGCACAACGGAATCTACTATATCTTTTAAATGACCACGCATAGTTGCATTAGTGCCAGACCGATACCAATAAGCGGCATATAAAATTTCTGGAGGTACAGAATGTTCCATTTGCAGCAAGCCACAAGCATTTTCATCAGTTTGTGGATTACAACGGTATAAAGTACAAGGTATTTTTCTGGTTGAAGGTTGTTCTTTGCCGGGTTTTATAAATGAACCTTGCAAATATTGTTCTCCCAAGTCTATTACTTTGGTTAAAGATGATGAGCCGCATACTCTACAGGTTGTTCTTTTTCTGATATGCATATTAAGATTTTGTTTTTATTGATAGTGCAAATTGTCTATCTATTTCATCAATACATTTATTCCTTTCCAAATTTAGAAGAGCTAATTGTTTTACTACATTATTCTTCTCATTATCCGGCACTAGTTCAAAATCGTATACTTTTTCTTGTTCGTGCCATAGCTTGCAATTTACATCTGCTAATTGAGCAAAAACAATTCCAATAGTACCTATTACATCTTTTACGGTATTACCTTCTTTTTTAAAAACTTTATTAGCAGCAAAAGATAACTTTTCTATTGGTATAGCACCACTTATTGCGGAAGCAACAAATTCGTCTATTTCTTGTTGCATTACTTTCTCTTGTTTCTCAAGGCTTTCCAACCGAGCCGGGTCTTCCGAGTGATATTGTTTTAATTTAATAATAGTGAGTTTATCACATAACATACCAAGCGTTTCTGCCATTGTAGATGTATAGTTTTGTACAAGTATAAATTGCAAATCTATAAATAATAGGGTTCATTTCAAAAGGTAATAATTCTAAATGATTTTTGATAGCCGAATAAATAGTTCAAAATAATCAATACAAAACTTTTAGCGTAAATCTATTTACTTTTGTTTTGATTCCGAATATTAAATACATTTTATTATATATACAAAACAAATGTTAGTATCCATTATAATAGTTAATTATAATACATTTAAAATAACATGCGATTGCATTGAAAGTGTAATTAAATGTACCCGAAAAGTAGCTTTTGAGATTGTATTAGTTGACAATGCTTCGCCTAATGACAATCCGGATGATTTTTTATTGAAATTTCCTACCATACATTTAATAAAAAGTAAAGAAAACGGTGGTTTTGCTAAAGGGAATAATTTGGGAATAAAAGCAGCAAAAGGTACTGTAATTTTATTATTGAACTCGGACACAGTGCTTACAGAAGACAGTATAAGCATGGCTGCTGCTGAATTGCAAAAACATAATGATGTAGCAGCTATTACGGTTCGTTTAGTATATCCTGATGGTAAATTACAGCATACAGCCCGCAAATTCAGAAGTGTGAAAAATGAGCTATTAGACTTATTGAGACCTTTTTTAATGCTAATGCCTTATAAGAAACGAGTATCACTAATGCTAAACCAATATTTTAAATGCGACTATGACACCTATTGCGATTGGGTAAGTGGTGCATTTATGATGTTTTCTAAAAGCATCTTAAATAAATTACCGGAGCAAAAGCTTGATGAACGTTTTTTTATGTATGGTGAAGACCAGCTTTGGTGTTATCAGTTTAGTGAATTAGGATATAAGAGTTATTATTATGCCGGTACAACTGTAATACATATAAATAATGCAAGTACTGCACCTGCAAAACAATTGCAATTATTAAAAAAATTCTTAGCCTTAGAATTAGATATTATGGAATATCGTAAGGGCAAATCTTTATATTATTACCTATTTAGCTTTATATTAACGGCAAAAGAAATGTTGCGGTATTATATAAAAGTTACGGTCTATAAATTATTTAAATACAGAATAAGATAAACCTTACCAAAGCGTGCTACTATTTTGGAAATAACATACGATAGTCTGTTTTTACTTTACCGGATGTAATATCTTTCAGTTTGTTTGCAATAAGTCTTTTCTTTAACGGAGAAAGATAATCAATAAACAATTTACCTATAATATGGTCATATTCGTGTTGAATAACCCGTGCAGCAATCCCTTCGAATTCATCTATATGTTCTACAAAATTTTCGTCAAGATATTTTAGCTTTATTTTTCTGGTTCTGCTAATGTCTTCTCTTACCTTTGGTATGCTTAAACAACCTTCATTATAAGCCCAAGTATCTCCGGTTTCATCTATTTTTTCGGCATTAATAAATACCTGTTTTATTGGTTTTTCATTAGGATATTTACGTTTGTCCTCTTCTTCAAACCCATCTACTACTTGTATGGTATCAACCAAAAACATACGTATAGGTTTATTGATTTGCGGAGCCGCCAAACCTACTCCATTACTATTATACATTGTTTCCCACATATCTGCAATCAACTTTTGCAGTCCTGCATATTCGGGGGTAATTATATCACAAACTTTTCGCAAAATGGGGCTTCCGTAAGCTACAACTGGTAAAATCATCTATAACTAAAAATATAAAAAAGGTCAAAGTTACTAATTCAATTAATATTTTACTAATAAATAAGTTCAATTGAGTTATAGAGTTTGAATTTTCAAATCAAACATAAATTAGTTTTGTGAATCTGATAGTTACAAAAATACTACAATTCATTATTAAAAACGGGTTGCAATGGCATAAGGATACACCAATACCTCATATTGTTTGGTATCTGCCGGTTCTAAGGTATTTAAATTATAAACCGAATACCAACCTGCCCGTCCGCCACAAGATGTAGCGTGGTGTGGGGCAGGCCCGTTAGGATTGGCATTTAAACTGGGTATAAATATTAAACCGTCTTTTTCATCAACTGTAATATCGTGTGGCTGATAAAAATTGCCATATAAAACCTTCACAATTTTTAAGGGTGTTTGGGTATAGTCCAACACATAAATAGACCCTTTTCTGCCAACAGCATTGCTATCTTCTTCGCAAGCAACAAACAAATAATGGTGCGACTCAGACAAAGCCATTTCTTGCGGTTTGACACCTACACTTATGCTATCAAGCAATTTATCGGTATAGGCATCCATTACCCTTACTTCGTTAGACCGTTGGCAGGTAACAAAATACTTAGAATTATCGGGCGACATCTGTATTTGGTGAGGGTCGACGGATTGGTTGGAATCAATAATAAATGCAGCTCCTTTTATTGGTATTTGTTTAAATAAAGGATTTTTTCCGGCTACTCTGTTTGTGCTAAATTTATATACAATATTACCAAATTGAGAAGTAACAAAAAAGGTATCAAAAGACGGGCAAGAGCCAATACCATGCGGATAAGTAAAAGAAGCACCTAAATTCCAAGAGCCTAATTGCATATTACCTGCTGTAGATACAGGTGTTACAAAGCCCGGTGAAGAGGATAAAAAATCGGATGTTACCAAATCATTACCGGTTGGCGATATAAGTAAAATACTCCACCCGTAACTAAAACTATTAATTGTTCCTAAATTTAAACTGGCAACTACTGTATCGGTTCTGGTATCTATTTTTTGTATATAGTTGCCTGCTAAAAAAACAATATAGGCATACATACCGTCTGGCGAAACTTCTATATCGTGCATATTTTCAATCTGCCCGGGGTTTAAGCCAACCGGTATATAACGCATTACAACCCGGGTTTGGGCATCAATTACAGCAACTAAATCGCAGCCTGATTGGGTTAAGTATATTTTTTGTCGGGTTGCAGGGTCACTGGCAAACGGAATATTCCCGTTTTTATCAGGTGCTCCTTTTGCTATCCAGTTATATAAAGTTTGGTATTCTGTTTTACTAAGTGGTGTCATAGGTCTGCCGGTTGTACTATAAGGCATAGTAGGTAAGTCAACAGTACCTAATGTAGAATCGGTATTGGTATGATAAAGTAATGGACTGTATTGAGGACTATATGCAACTATTGCAGCACCCGAAGCACTACCGTTTAATAAATGCGACCATGAATCTAATAATAAACCACCTGCATATACATAACTGGCTTGATTATGGCAACCCGAAATAGCACATTTATTTAATAAGATAGTACCTACTTCTTTAGGGTATTCACCGTCTGCCGGTATTACTGCAACTTGCGGACTATGCACACAAGAGCTTACAATAAAGAATAGTGTAATTACAATTAGAGCCGAAAGAATAATTGTTCGCTTAAACACAGCATCAGAAATTAGGAACTAAAATTAAACAAAATATTTCTATTGTGTCTATTTATCTTTTGTAGCACTTATGCAAAATATGCTGCTTTTATTCAACAACTATTTGCCCGTATATTCTACTTGCTTACCAATAGAGCTTAAACCTAATAAAGCATCTGATGTAGTGAAAATTGTTTGCAAGTGTTGTAATTCAGTTTCACAGCCCTTTGCTTCTTCTATTAACTTGGTGGCTATTTCTAATGCAACCGGAGCTTTACGTTTCAATGTTTTTACAATTTTTTCAGCATCTTCACTCGCCATTTCTCCTTTGTTATACTTGTTTTCTATTATAGAAGTTGTGGTGTTATTCTTGAAAAATTGCTCTATAAGTTGCCATTTGGTGTTTAATTTTGTAGTACCGTTAGTAGGCAGTGGCATATTGCCGGCTATTAATTCATATAAGTCTTCCGGCATTATTACTTTATCTATCAAACCTATTTCTGCTGCATCTTTGGCACTCAACATTTTACCACTAAGAATAAGGTATTTAGCCATTGGTTTGCCTATTTTAGTGGCACTGCGTTGTGTGCCTCCTAAACCGGGATAGATTCCGATACCTGTTTCGGGGAACGCCATTTGTGCTTTAGGCATGGCAAATAGTACATCGGCACATAAGGCAAGTTCTAAACCACCACCTAATGCTAAGCCATTTATTACGGCAACTACTTTTTTAGGCGACTCATCTATTTTCCTAAACACCTCTTGCCCATAAGCTGTAAAGGTTTCAATGTCTTTTATTTTGTTTGCCTTAATGTTTTTTATAAAAAACTTAATATCGGCACCGGCAACAAAAGCTTTACCTGCACCTGTTATAAAGATTGTGTCAATAGATGCATTATTATTGGCTAATGTAAATTGCTTATCCAATTGTTGCATTACTTCTTCATTTAATGCATTTAAATCTTCGGGTCTGTTCATGGTAATAATGGCAGTGGAACCTTTCGTTTCTAAATCAACAAATTGCATATTCCAATATTGCATACCGATGGATACAGGCACGTGCATTTGATATAAACCTGCAATTTTATGAATTGCAGCCCACACATTTTCTTCTTTATAATACTGCATTAGTTCAATAGGGCCACGTTTCCATTTCAATCCTATTTTTGCACCTCTGTTAATATCTACTGCATTACACACTTTTTCATCAAGTAATTGCGAACAAACAAAAAATACTACACCTAACATTCTATCGCTAATGTTCTTTTTTACTTCTTCACTTGTATCAATATCGCCTTCTAAACTCCATTGAACACCACTTAGTGCTTGTTCTTTCAGTTTAGGAGCTACCGAATAAAGGCTTCCTAATCTTTCAAGTGTTTTTTGTGCATGGTAGGCTACCGGCACTCCAGTTGCATTCATAAGCGCAAATGGTCCCATACCTATGCCAAAAACATCCATACATACAGCATCTATTGTAGCTATATTAGCTACCTTTTCATGCAATAATCTTACAGATTCATTAAGCCAAGGAACAAAAAAACGGTTAACCACAAAACCATACGAATCTTTACATATAATAGCATCTTTGCCCGAAAGCATCGAAAACGATTTTGCAGCATCTATAACATTCTGTGCTGTTTTGGCACCCGGTATTATTTCTACCAACCTGTTTTTCGCTGCATGATAAAAATAATGTAACCCAATAAAACGCTCCGGATTCTTTACAGATTCTGCTAATTCGGTAACCGAGTAGGAAGAGGTATTGGTTGCTAATATAGTATCTGCATTCACAATAGAACTTAATGTTTTAAATAAATCTGTTTTAGCATTAAAATCTTCAAAAATGGCTTCAACAATTAAATCGCACTTTTTTAAATCCTCCAAATTATGTGTACCGGTAATATTAGACAAATAGCCATCTACCTGCTCTTTGGTAAATACTTTACGTTCAATCCCTTCGGTAAGCATTTTAGTAATATTACCAATACCGCGTTGCACATACGTTTCTTCTCTGTCTGCAAGCATTACTTTAAAATTTTCTTGTGCAAATTTTTGTGTAATAGCAGCACCCATTGTTCCGGCTCCTACTACACCAACTGTTTTAATAGATTTCATATAATTAAACTTTTACAGAATTATTATTAATACATAAAGCCAATCTATATAGATTGGCTTTATATTTACATTAAATTAATTATTACTCCAATTCGGTTTTCTTTTTTCCAAAAAGGAATTAATACCCTCATTAGCATCCTTTGTATTCATTAATTCATTTACATACATCTGTTCTAATATAGGCAAAAAGTTACCTAATATATGATTGAATTTTACTCTTACTGATTTTACTGCATACCTTAATGAAACAGCACTTTTGGGTAGAATATGCTGCTCTATAAACTGATTTACTCCAGCTTCCAATTCTGTTTTGTCATTATATAATTCGTTCAGCAAGCCAATTGTTTTGCATTCATCGGCAAGTAAAGTGCGACCTGTAATTATGATTTCTTCAGCTTTTGCAAGTCCTATTTTTTCAGGCAATATTACAGATGCCGGTGGTGGGAAAACACCTAAAATAATCTCAGGCTGCCCCATTTTTGCTGTTTTGTCGGCATATAAAAAATTACACATAATAGCTAATTCCATACCACCGCCTAAGCACTGTCCAGTTATTTTTGCTAATGTAGGTATCGCTAAATCTCTTATTGCCAAAAACATTGCATGAAAAGAGTGTATCATATTACCTGCCATGTCCTTTTGATGTTCTTCAACACTTGCACCAAAAGAAAAGTGTTTCCCGGCTCCTTCAAAAGTAATCAGCTTTAAATCATTACGGCTTTTAAATTCTTCAAATAATCCCATTAAGTCTTCCATCATGATGTGGTCAAGTACATTTCCTTTACCATCATCTAAAATTATTTGTGCTACTGCGCCTTCAAATAAATAATTAACCCTTACTTTTTTCATAATAGAAATTAAACACTTTGTTTTTGAAATTGAGGAGAAATCGTTTCATGTAGTTCATCGTTCCAAGCATGTCCTTCTGCCAATAACTGACGTAACAAAACAAAATCAACTTCACGGTTTTCTTTAGGGCCGTCATTAAATGCACAGAAACCTGCTTTTGCTTCTGTCATCATATTTAATGCCAACCACTCTCTACTGCCTTCTTTGTTTTTATCCCAATGTTCTAATTTAAATTTACGTACTTCACTAATTGTTTTATTCATACAATTAGGGAAGGTGTGCAATATTTTAGCTATAAGTGTATTTACTGTTTTATCAAGCATTGTTAAGTCAACCTCTGCTTTTGCAACAATTTCCTTAGCTTTAGCTAATTCATCACCTGTTTTCATTGCTCCAAATATTATTCTTCCATATTCGTCAACTACTTTTTCTGTAACTACCATTGGGTTGGCAATAAATTTACCGTCAAGCTTTAAAACAGGGGCAATATCTGTAAGCACGCCATAGTAATAAGCTTGATGTGCCGTCCAAGGCTCGCATAAGGTTAGTGAAAACATTGCTCTTTCTACCCCTACAAACAAAGGTAAAAAGTCTGTTGCACCACCAATTGGGGCACTGCCGTGTTTAGGTCCTGCTTGACCCAAGCGTGCCATATCGCTGGCAATACTGAAATCGCACGCCATACCTATTTCTTGTCCGCCACCTACTCTCATGCCATTTATACGGCATATAACAGGTTTTTCGCACATTAATATTGCAGATACCATGTCGTTAAACAAACGCATGTATTGCGAATATTCCTGTGGGTTGCCTGAATAATATTCTGCATACTCTTTGGTATTGCCACCGGTACAAAATGCTTTATCGCCTACAGCAGTTAAAACCACGGCAACAACACTACGGTCGTTCGATGCCGTTCTAAATGCAAGTATCATCTCTTTAATAGCAGCTGTAGTATAAGAATTATACTGTTTAGGATTATTTAATATAATCCATGCATTATACAATCCTTCTTTTGCACTACCGTCTCTGTCTAAACAAGGACGCTTTTCAAATAAGATTTCTTTGAAATCTATTGTAACAATATCATGGTTTTTCAATTGCTTCATAAAATATATGTTTTTAATTATTAAAATCAGGAACTAAAACAGAACGTTTTACATACTTATGCTCTAATGTATTCTTAAATACATCATTTATTTGCGACATAGGGAATGTTTGTACAAACTCATCAATATGTAATTTATCATCGGCTACGAGTGCCACAACTTCCGGGTACAATTCCGGTTTACAACCCCAAGTACCTATCAGTTTAGCATCAAAAGCCATTAAATTACTTAAACGTACTTCCACTTTATCCATTGTAAAACCAACAACCGACAGCGTAGAAGCAAACGTTATGAGGTTAAAAGCGGTTTCTTGCCCTGCTTTAGTACCCGACATTTCAAATATCTTCCAGCAAAACGGTGAAGCCTTCAATTCTTTAACGATAGCTTTTACTTTGTCTTTTATTTCTTTTATATCCAATCCTCTAATATTCAAGGTTGCATCTATGCCATTTTGTTTAGCAATCGCCAATTTCTCATCATTTACATCAAGAGCAATCACTTTTGCACCAAATATTTTTGCAATTTGTGCTCCATAAATTCCTACACCACCCACGCCTATTACAATAGCCAAATCACCCGGTTCTATTTCCGCTTTTTTCATTACCTGATAAGGTGTAGAAACCGCATCGGCTATAATGGATAACTGCTGTAATGTGTATTTTTGCAATACAGCGTCGGGTACAGGACACAAATATTTATACGGCACTTTAATATGTGATGCAAAACCACCGTCAAAATCATTACCCGGCATTAATTGATTGCGACAAATATTGCTGCGACCTTTTTTGCATAATTCGCATTCGCCACAAGGCAATACTGCCGGAATAATTACATTTTTATTTAACCATTCCGCTGGTCCTGCAACTACTGTACCGCTAATTTCGTGTCCTAAAGTAAGTGGTAACGGGTGCTTGGTTTGCACACCTGCATGCCAAAAACTAATATCGGTATGGCATACGCCACAACCTGCAACTTTTATTAAAGCTTCTCCGGCTTTTAATTCCGGCACTGCCTCTTCTACAAGTGTAAATTCTGTATTAAGGGCAGTCATTTGCCACTTATATATTTTTTGATTACTCATTATTTTAAAGATTTATATTTTCAAATAACATTGCATTCCCTTGTCCACCGCCAATACAAGCAGAGGCTATTCCATATTTTACTTTTCTTATATTCATTTCTCTACTTAGGGTCAACGACAGTCTTAAACCGCTTGCAGCAAGCGGATGACCGTATGCAATAGCACCACCATTAACATTACAGATGTTTCTATCTAATCCTAATTCTCTTTCGCAACCGATAAACTGTGCTGCAAAAGCCTCATTTATTTCTATCAAACCAATTTCACCAATTGTCAATCCGGTCATTTCCAATAGCAATCTAATAGCCGGTACAGGACCTAAGCCCATAACTTTTGGGTCTAATGCACTTGTAGCCGAAGCCACAACCCTTGTAAGTGGGTTTAAGTTGCGTGCAGAAATAAAATTTTTCCCTGCGATAACAGCAGAAGCTGCACCGTCAACAATACCGCTTGAATTTGCGGCTGTTTGTACTCCGTCTTTTTCAAAAGTTGTTGGCAACTTAGACATAATATCCAAAGAAGAAGAACGGATATTTTCGTCTGTAACAAAATCTGTTACCTTTTTAGGTAAGGAAACTTTTCTTGGTTTTAAGCCCTCTGCCTCAAATATTATAGAATTCAATGGTACTATTTCCTCTTTTAAGAAGCCTCGTTGGGTAGCAGCAATAGCTCTATCAACCGATAGCATACCATATTCATCTGTTTCCAATCTGGTAATTCCATATTGTTTTGCAATATTTTCTGCTGTGCAGCCCATTGGTACAGCAGCAGTATCATTTAATGCTTCCCAAAGAAAATCTTTAAATTCTACCCTACCTAATGCATAACCGTTTCTATTGCCAAAGCTTACAGTTGGTGCTAAGGTCATATTTTCGGTACCACCGCAAAGTGCTACATCTGCCTTACCTAATGTAATTTGGTCTGCTCCGGCAGTCATTGTCTCAAACCCCGACCCGCAAATACGCTGTAATAAAACAGCAGGAATCGTTTGGGGTACTCCTGCATATAAACCTACGTGGCGAGGTAAAAAATAGGCATCATAAGAGCTTTGCCCTATGTTTGCCATCATTATCTGGTCTATATCATTGGGCGATATACCCGATTTGTCTATTGCTGCCCTACAAGCAAAAATACCTAAATCTGTTGGCGATATACTGCCAAGTGTACCACATAATTTTCCAAATGGTGTTCTGGCGCCATTTAGTAAAAAAATGTCATCATAAATTATTCCAAATCCTTTTTCCTTACTGTGAAAAGACTTCATAAATAAATTTTTAACTGCGTTTATTACTGCTTACTAATTCTACTTGTTGCTCTGTGGGTTGTAATAACCAGTTTTGCTTGGCTATTGTGGCTGCGCCATAAGAAACAATATATTGTGGTTGTTCTACTGTTTTTATTTCTCTACCGAACTTCTCTGATAATATTTTACATAAATAAGGATGATAAGCAATTACACCACCTATTAAGTAAATAGGCAATACGGGAGCCATCTTCATTTTTGCTACTTTATTAGCAATAGATATATAAATACCGCGTGCTATATCTCTTACAGGCATACCATCAAAAACCCAATTCATAATTTCAGTTTTTGCAAATACAGTGCAGAAGCTATTTAGTTCTTTATCGTAATCAGAATTTGCTGCCAGATTACTCATGTCTGTATCATTTATACCTGCACGTTCTGCTATTTCAGATAAAAATGCACCTGTACCGGCAGCACATTTATCGTTCATATAAAAGTTAGCAACATGGTTTTCTATATCACTTTGTATCACTTTAATATCTTCGCCGCCTATGTCTATAATGTTTTTTGCACCGTTATAATATTCTGCAACACCGGCAGCGGCACAATTAATCTCTGTTTTTACTATATCGGTATCCGTAAAATGTTTTCTGCCATAACCGGTAGCACAACTGTATTTTATATTAAAAAAGCCGTTTATTGCCTGCATAACTACTTTCATAGCTTGCCTGTCTTTATTTAGTGTTTGCAAAATATAGCGGAACAATGGTGTACCGTTTTCGTCTATAACCGTAAATTTAGTATAGGCAGAACCAAGGTCTATACCCAAAAAGCAATTTGTTTCTTTATAAAACAAGGAAGATTTTTCTTTATCAACCAAGCCCTTCGTAATCACTTTTTTGTTTACTTCGCCGGTAATTCCGGGCATTCTGGATAGAATACTTTTATTAGTCATTGCTTTTACCATATTGGTAAATGCAAGATTTAAGGAGGTTTTTACATAGTGTTTTTTACCGTATTCTACTATTTTCCCATTAAAATAATCAATCTCCGTTTGTCTGTTATTAATAATGTCTATGGCTAATGAAGGGAAGTGGTCGCCACCGTTTTTAAGATAACGGATACATTTACGCACAAAATCATCGGGGAATCGTATTTTTTCTTTTTCTGCTACTTCTAAGCCCTCACTTATTATTTCTTCTACCAATTCTCTGGTATCGTTATCGGCAATTGCCTCTGCCATTGTCATTCTACCCACACCGCACAAAGCACTAAGTGATGCATTTAGAATTGTTTTTTCCCAAGCACGTTTTACTATTTCAAAAGAATCTAAGCTCTCTGTTTTAAAATCAACACTATTCAGCAGGTCAGCAAATAATTTAGATTGTGGCATTCGCTTATCATCAACCGGTCCTACGTAATTGGGTGGTGTAAAAAAGGACACCCTTACTGTATTGGGGGTAATCATATTCCCTGCATAATTAATAATCATACGCATGGTCTTCGATTCACCAAAACCCGGGAATAAAAGTTCTTCTACATCTATGCCGTTTTGGGCTGCTATTACCGTAAGTTTTTCAGATTTTAATACTTCTGCTTCTCTTACTGCACCCGGTGTTTGGTAAGACTTTAAAGAAAAGACAAGATAATCAAGGTCCAAATGATTCATTTGAGATACCGAATCATATACTTTATCAAAATGGGTTACCGATTGAAAAACATTTTCAAGTACAATACCTTCTTCTCTTATTTTTTTTAATTTAAACTCATCTTTATCGCATATTGCTACTTCGCATCCTGCCTCTACAAGCTTTACAGCTAATATCATTCCTACAGGCCCTACGCCTATCAATCCTACTTTTATTTTCTCCCGCTCGTTCTTCTCCATATAATATTTATATTGTATTATGTTTGGTTAATCCTTACCTTCTACACCAATTTCATATTAAATACCTCTTCATCTACATACTTATTATCGCCAAACAAATTATTTAAATGAGTATTAAATTTTTTAAATGCATTATCAGGAATAATTTCCAACTCCGGCGTCAACAAACCATCGTGCATAGACAATTCGGAATTAATAATAACAGCCGAATTAATTTTTGCATACCCTGTTTGCAGACTATTATTTATGGTTTGCATGCAACCCGATAAACATTTACCTAATTCATTTAAGTGCCTTGGGCAAAAGCAACCTTCTTCAGGCGATTTCTCATAGTCGGGAGCAGAAAATAGCTTTCTACTCGGGAAGATAACAGCAAAAACATCTGTATCGTCTTTTGCCCCTATGGTAACATATTGAACATAATGACATGTTTTCTTTATGTCTTTTATTAGTTGTTCAGTATCTACAATAGTACCATTGGGTAATGTAGCCACTTTTTGTTCAATTGATTTAAATGTACCCATAAAATATTTGTTTTATATATTTTTTTAAATAAGCACTTTTGAACTTTCAATTTGTTCTATAAATGTTTCCATTTTAGTAATACTCTGCCCTTCAGAGTAAAACCGGAGGTCGCACAAATCGCCTTCTATAACCAATGTAGGTATTCCTAATGTTTCTCTTAATCTTTGTGGCATTCCGAAACGGGAATTAGAATTATTTGCACATGTTTTTGCATCATGAAAAATAATGCCGTCAATATGAAAGTCATGCACTAAGCCCGATAAAATTTTCTCTTTTGCACTTTCGCTTCTATTTATAAAAATTTCGGTATAAGCTTTTGCAGACGATTCAAAGGGGTGTCTTTCATCAAAGGCATCAAAAACCCAACTATTGCAATAAGTAGAAGCCACAATAGCTGCATTATTCTGAATAAATAATTCTGATAAGGGTCTTAATTTCCCCCAAATAGGCATTCCGTCCCAATAAATACGACTTTTTTCTTTTTCTAAAAATCCAATTCCTTTATTTACATTGCCTTGCAACTCTTCTAATAATACTTTATAATAATCTTTTGCTATCTGCGTGCCTCTCAATACTACTATTGGCCCCATGTGTATGGTTGCATCAAAAAAGCTGATGGGTGCCGGCGATGCGGTTGCTGTCCATAATACTTGTTTCCATAAATCAGTAGCCTCTTTGCTTAGTTTTAAGGTTTCTCTAAACCTGTCAATATCAAACTTTATACCGCTAACTTGCTCGCAAAGAGGTATTAAATTTCTAAACTGTGTGGCTACATCATCTATTTCTTCTTGCTTTACTTCATCTAAATGTCTGGGTGGTGTAATGCCAAAAACAGGACAACCTAATTCTTTACCGAAAAAATTAAACCAATCTTGTACCTCCCGGCATTGATTGGTGTTATAAACAATAATAGATGGTTTAGGTGGGCCGTCGAGCTGATAATGTTTAGTGAGTGGAGTTTCTTTCTTCAAAAACGACCCAATATCGGCAGTCATATAAGAACAAATATCATTAGAATAACCCAATTTAGACGACTCCGGTATATAATCGCCTGCTGTTCTGGATGTGCCTAATAAAGCACCGTGATTTTCAGGAAAATGTACTTCAAAACCAAATGACCTTAATAGTTCGGCAGGTCCAACACTTGTACACCAAGCATATTTTTTTTCTGTACTTTTCATGCCAAGAAAATAATTAGCCATTATTTCCTTTAATACTTTTGCAGATTCTATTTTGTACATCATTTTTTATTATTTAATTTTCATTCTTGCATCTACCACAAACACTTTATTGTTTAATGCTATAATCGGGTTCATATCCATTTCTTGTATCATCGGGAAATCGGTTACCAATTGCGACACTCTTTGTATTATCTCTTTAACTAATTCCTTATTAATTCCTTTTTCGCCTCTTACGCCATCTAATAATTTAGATGCCTTTATAGAAGCAAGCATTTCAGTTGTTTCTAATGGTGTAACAGGAGCTATTTTAAAAACTACATCTTTTAAGACTTCTACATATATGCCACCCAATCCAAACATGATTAAATGCCCTAATCCTTGTTTTATGCTTACACCTGCAATTAATTCTTTACCACCCGGTAGAAATTTTTGAACTAAGAATTTTAAATTATGAGAGCCTAAATTTTCATGCATTTTTTGTAATGCCGCACTAACTTCAGTAGCATTTTTTAAATTGATTGCTACCCCACCCATATCACTTTTATGAATAATCGTTTCGGATTCTGCTTTTACAACCACCGGATAACCTATTTTTTCGGCTGCATTTTCGGCATCAACAATACTTTCAGTTAATTGCCAAGGTGCAGTAGGGATTCCGTAAGCATCTAAAATCTGATATACCGCATCGGCAGGTAAGTATTCTTTATTTTCTTGGTGTGCTTTTTGTAGAATAGAAGCTACGAACTCTTTATTTATGACTGGGTATTCCTTTGCTTCACCAATGTTTCTATCTCTTACTTTGCTGTAACGATACAATGCACCCAAAGCTTTTGCCGCAGTAGTTGGGAAACTATAACAAGGCACACCACCTTCTTTTAATATTGCAGCAGTTACCTGAAACCGTTCCAAACTCATATTTGTCATGAAATTGCAAATAATCGGCTTCCGTTTCAATTTACTTACTTCCACAATATTTCTTGCCACTTCATCGGTATCGGTGAAGGGGGCTGTTACAAAATTTATATATATAGAGTCAATATCTTCTTCATCCATTAACACATCTAATGCACTTCTAAAATGCACACCGCCACCGGTAGCTACTACATCTATTGGATTACCTATTGTTGCTTCGGGTAGTTGTGTAGCTTGTAATATAGCTTTTGCTCTATCTGACAATGCCGGTAATCTAAGCCCTGCACTAACCAATTCATCGGTGGCTATTACTGCCGGCCCTCCGGTGTTGGTAATAATGCCTACTCTATTGCCTTTAGGTATTGGCTGTGTAGTAAATGCCATTGCTACCTGGCATAATTCCTCTTCATTATTAAAGGCAAGAATACCTGTTTTTTCAAAAATAAGTTCTGTAGAAATATCTACACCTGCCAATGCTCCTGTATGCGAAGCAGCAGCTTTTGCTCCTTCTTCGGTTCTACCGGCTTTCATGGCAAGTATCGGTTTCTTTTTGGTAACCTCTTTTGCCACTTCCATAAACTCTAAAGGATTAGAAAGCCCCTCGGTATAGAGTAGTATTACTTTTGTTTGTTCATCATCGCCATAATACTTAATTACATCAGATATGGAAACATCACAAGCATTACCATTTGATGCATACAATCTCATACCGAAATCCAAATCGAACAAACTCTGCATTATAAATGCACCAACACCACCACTTAATGCAACAATGGAAATATTACCGGGTTTTGGAAATGTAAACGTAAAATCGCAATACGCTTTATATTCAGCGTCTGTATTGATAATACCTTGGCAGTTAGGCCCAAAAATACGGATACCGTAATTCTTTGCTATCCTTAAAAAATCTTTCTGTAAGGCTATTCCTTCATCACCCATTTCGCTAAAACCGGCAGAATTAATAATAACAGCTTTAATGCCTTTTTGTCCACATTCATCAATAATTTGCGGTACTGCTTTTGCCGGCACTATAACATGGGCTAAATCAATATCATAAGGAACATCAAATATGGTAGGGTAAGCTTGTATGCCTCTTATTTCATTCATTTTAGGGTTAATGGGATAGATAGAACCCGTATAACCATAACTAACCAAATTTTTAATTATTACATTTCCAATCGACAATTCTTTTTGCGATGCACCAATAATTGCAATAGACTTGGGCTTGAATAAAAAATCAAGTTCATTTACCGATTGTTTCACCGGTTGAAGGACTGCTGATTCCATTTTATATTTTTTATGCTACTACTGCTTGTTTTTCTTTTTCTAATAATCTAAAATGACGATACCCACCCCATATTGCAGCACCTATTGCACCGGCATAAATAGAATCGGGATGTGCATGTATAACAAATTTCTTATTGCCTTCTTTTAAGGTTTCATCAATTGCTTGTATCATGCCTTTATTTAAAGCCATACCACCTGTAAGTATTATTGGCGACTCTGCTTTTAAAGAACCTAATAATTTTATTACGCGTGATGCTATAGATAAGTGAATACCTTTAATAATATCGGGAGTTCTTATACCTCTCGATACCATGTTTATTACATCTGTTTCGGCTAGTACGGCACATATACCCGATGATATTTCGGGATTTGTAGCCTGTAAAGACACCTCACCGACCTCCTCGATACTTAAACCCAAATAACGAGATATATTTTCTAAAAACTGTCCGGAACCCGATGCACATTGTCCGGTCATTTTATAGTCTTCAACTCTTGCACCTTCATTTATACGGATACAACGCACATACAATGCTCCTAAATCTACTACGGTACGTGCTTCGGGATAGAAAAAGTGAGCACCGCGAGAATGTGTAGTCATTCCGTAAAAATGCCCTCTTTTGCGTTTCACTAAATCACCTTCTCCGGTTGATGCCAGATAAACAACATCTTCATAATTAAGCTTATTTTTATCTAGCATTATTTGCACCATTTCATCTGCAACTTGTGTAGGATTACGCTTACGTATTTTTTCGGTATGTTTATCTATTAATTTCGGATTGTCGGAATATTCCATTAAAACTAATTTTATGAAATTACTCCCTACGTCAATCCCCATTGTATATACTACCTCTGACATAATATTGTTTTTTTTTGTTACACTTATACGTTTTTATAAAATATTTTATTACTAACTTTTAACTTTTGCGGCACTCGGTAAATCAGCTTTAATATTTCTGCGTGCAAACATGGCACCACCTAATGCACCCATAAATATGGAATCAGTATGTATATTTATTTTTATATTGTCTCCATAATTTTCTTTAACCAATTGGGTTAAGTATTTTATTACCGCCTGATTTCTTGCTACACCACCGGTAAATGTAAATTCATTAAATACCCCACCCGAACGTGCTATTAAAGACATAGCTCTCATGATAATTGCCTTATGCAAGCCACCTAATATATCAGCTCTTTTTTCGCCTACATTTGTTAGTTCGCGTAATTCAGCACCTGCAAATACCGTACAAGTAGAACAAATTGTAACTTCTTTTTCAGCCTGCATTGCTAATGGGCCTAATTCATTAAGAGAAATACTCATCTCATCAGCTATATAACCCAAATATCTACCACAGCCTGCCGCACAACGGTCGTTCATTTGGAAACTGGTTACCAATCCGTATTTATCTACTTGTATTGCTTTTGTATCTTGTCCGCCAATATCTAATACCGTTCTAGTATTTGGGAAAACAGCATGAGCACCAAAGGCATGACATAAAATTTCAGACCGGATACACTCCTGTGGAAAAGGTAATAAGGCTCTACCGTATCCTGTTCCGGTCATGTTCTCAATATTAAAATCAAGGTTTGCAACTTCATCAATACGGTCGCGTAAGGACTCAGAAACATTTTTAAAATCTCCTTTCAGCAAATACATCTCTGCATCAAACTTCGCATCCGATTCAATAGGTATATTTTCTGATTGGTCAGGTAACGTATCATATTTTTCTTTCAGCAAATCCATTGCCTGTGTAATTAAAGATTGGAAATCGAAATTTACAATCTCATTTTCTGCAGCAGTTATACTTTTGTCCCAAATGGTCATTAAAGGTTCAAACAGGGAAATGTCGAATTTATTTACTTCTTCATTGTATTTTTCAGAAACGATGTCTCTAAAAAACTGATTTTTATCTCCCAAATTTTGGTAGATATATTGGTGTTTTATTTTTGGTTTTATTGCTTTACGAATTATTCTTAGATGGTCTATCATCATTAAGCGTCTTTCGCCCTCGAAATAATTATAGCAGGTTTTAAGCAACTCATCGCCTAATTTGTCTATACGTACTTTAAACTGCTCATATTGGAACACATTTTCCAAATCTGATAAATATTTTTTATACTGTGGCTTAGACTCAATTTCTTTAGCCAAATTCTTTTTTAATATAGAAAAGCGAGCATTATAGATAGCTTCCATACGGGCTATATCTGCCGCTACCGAATAATTGGCGCGAGTATTGGTAATACCTCTTCCTATTATTTCATCTTGCTCATTAATAATTACTGCCTTCGATGTAGTTGACCCTAGGTCTATTCCTAAATAGTATTTATTCATTTTAAAAAATTTTATTTTTTAATTAAGCATTTACTTCTTCCTGCTCCAAAATTGTTTTACGCTGTCCTAACATTTGGAAATAAGACTCTAATCGGTTTTTAATATTTGCATACGAAAAATAACGAGGGTCCACTAAATCACTTTCAATAAAGCCAACCGGAATACCGCATCTTTGTTCTACTTCGCGCATCATTAATAATTGACCGGCAGAAAAAGAATTGCAGCTTTTTATGGAATTAATTAAGAAACCATCTGCTTTAAATTCTTTTATATAGTGTTCTATTAAATCTACTCTTTGTGGTAAATTCAAATTAGTATAGCAACCCATGCAATATTTTGCCAAACTTTCTAATGGCTTGCCCGATTCGTGCCTAAAGCCTTGGTCGTATAACCCGCCTACTTTGGTATAGGTAGAAGCTACAATTACCGCACCCATATCATAAAATATTTTCCAGAATTCACGGAAGTTGGTCCAGTTTGGCGGACCTTCTACTACTAATCTAAATTTCTCTTCTTTCATTTCTCCCTCAGGTGTTACCGGGCATAAGCCTAAATTCATGCGGTCGGTAACTTCTTTCAATAATTCTTCGTAGTAGCTTACAGCTTCTTCGGTACCTCTAAATGCTGTATTCAAAGGGCCCATATAGTAAACACCGGCAAAATAAGAATCTATGGGCGAGGGTCTGTTTTTAGCTGTATCTAATACTTTAACCCATAAATCTTCTGCCTTAGCAGCATTATCAAGCATTTTGCCTAAGCGGTCGTAATCTAATTTTTTACCCGCTACTTTTTCCATTTTAGGTATTACATCTTCTTTAAGCTGTTTTACCATATATGTAATTTGCTCTTCTGTTATTACCCCATCTTCTTGGTAAGGGGTATGTAACATTGCAATTTCAACCCCGGGATATAATCGTTCCAAATTCTCGAACCATTTCAAGAAGGTAAAACAACCGGTATAACTTAATAAAAGTAAATCGGGGTCGGGTAGTTTTTCACCTGTTGGGCCAATGTTACCATTAAGCATCATGCCAATATCACATTTTACGTAAGTACATACATCTTCTGAAAAGCCCATTTTCTCGGCATCTTTTATATAAGAACCCGATTTTTTACGCATACCCGATTGTAAGGCATTAATTTCAGGGTAAACCGGAAGCATGTCCATGGCGAGTATTAACTCTGTGAGGTTGCCGGGTACAAAGGTGTAAACCACTTTCTTACCATTTTCTTTGGCATTGCTCAATTCTGTAAAGAGATTTGCAAGCATCTCTTTTTGAATCACCATGCTTTTTTCCTTAATTGCTTCTTTAGGATTGCTCATCTTTATTTATATTAAATAATGTTAAAAATATTTTTATACTATTAGCGTATTATACCCAAAGTTTTATGGAATCGGAGAAGGTACCCGCTTGTTCTTTTATTACTTTGAATTGACCTGTGTTTTCGTGAAACTGGAAATTAATATGTGCTATACCTGCATCATCGCAACCTTTCTGCAAGTCCGGTCTGTCTAACAATGCCGGGTCGCAGAAGCTTGCCGCACAAAATATAACGCCGTCAGCCTTTCTGTTTCTTACTTGGCTTACTAACCTTGCACTTTTCGGGTTGCCTACATCGTAAATAGCAGATGAGGGTGCACTTTGTGTTAAAAAAGAATTTACTATTTCGTTTAATGGGTCGGCACTAGTATTATTTATTCCACCGTTTATCCATCTTGAGCCCAGCATAAAGTCGTCATCTACAATATAACAACCGGCCATTTCAATAGATTTTATCATTCCTATAGGTGGTTGTTCGCAGAAAGAACCCGATATTACCACTCTAATATTATCCATTGGTTCACCAAAATCATTGTCTATCAAGGCTACTATTTCTTCAAGTATTTCGTTATGTTTTTCAACATTAATAACCATACCTGCCCTAATTATATGATAGGTATCAACAGCAGAAAGCCTCCAAGGAAATTCTTGTCGAATATTATATATCATTTCTATCAATTCCCTATTACGGTTATATAATGCTATAGAGTCATTTAAATGCTGTGTAGTAATCTTCATGTCGTTAATTAAAAACATGTCGTGTATAACCGTTTCAATTAATTCCCTGTAAAATGTACCACCTATATGTTTCTCGAAATTCTGCGGGTAGTCGAAATATCTGGAGAATTTACCTTTCTTAGCCAGTTTAAACATACCGCTTAAATTGCGTACACAATCGCAAATAGAAGGGAATAAAAAGCCATCGAAAGTATCTAAATTGGTATCTAAAACCATTTCTATTATACCACGAGGCAGGTGGCATATATAAGACTGATAATACGCATCGCCTTTAATAATTTGCTTACGGTCGCCCACCCCAATTATGCCTACCGGCATACCATTGGCAGCATGTATTATTTCTCTTGGCACATATATTGGCAAATAGCCAACTAATAGTCTGTATTTAGATTTTGACTTCCATTGTTTTGCATAAGTAAAATTAAGATCGAATGCGAGTGTTTTACATTCATCTAACAATGCGGTCAAGCGTTCGGGGGCTTGTTTCATCATTTAAGTTGTTTTTATTTCAGAAAATCCAACATTTTCTTCGGGGTGAAATAATAGTGCAATTTCAGAATAGTTTATCTTTTGTATTATGATTACTATCATAGATTTGAATGATTTTTGTCAGCAACAAAAAATCGTATCCGTTCTATTATTGCATATAAATTATTTTATAGAGTTCTTGGTTTTTTAAATACTTTTTCATCATTTTTATTTAGTATGGATACTGTGCAGCAAAGTAAAAATGCTATTTGTATAATGCTTTCAGGTGGTATGTCTGTAAGAATGAATTCGCCGAAAGCTTTATTGAAGTTTAATGAAGATATTACCTTTTTACAACACTTAATAAATGTATATAAAAAAGCTTGTATTGCAAAAATTATTGTTGTAAAAAATATTAATATTGAAATAAATGAAAAGATTTTTTATGAAACAAATGCACAAATCATAAACAATTATTTCCCGGAAAGAGGTAGATTGTATTCTATACAATTAGGCTTAAAACCCTACCCCGATGCTGCATTTTGTTATATACAAAATATAGATAACCCTTTTATTACTGCTGAACTATTAAATGATTTATGGCTGGCAAAAGATAACGCTGAATATATAACACCCCAATACAATGAAAAAGGCGGACATCCTGTTCTTATTTCTAAAACGATAATAGATAACTTGCTCACCGTAACTGAATACGACCACACACTGCAAAACGTACTAAAACCTTATACTAGATACAGGCTTACAACAAATGATGATAACTGCTTAATGAATATAAATACTCCCGGAGATTACGAAAAATATATACTAAAAAACAATAAAATAAAAGATTATTTGTGATAGATGTTTTTGAAAAAATTACGGAAGACAAGAATAATAATCTTGATTTTGCCCTTTGTATCATTACAAATACTAAAGGCTCTGTGCCGCGTGCCAAAGGGGCAAAAATGTTAGTGTATCCCAATGGTAAAATATTTGGAACAATTGGTGGTGGTAGGGTTGAAAAAAAAATTATTGAAGATGCTTTATTGGTACTCCAAACTAAAGAACCTATACACATACATTACGACTTACTAAAACAATTAGATATGTGCTGCGGCGGTAGTATAGATATTTATATAGAACCGGTATTGAAAAAAAATAAACTGTATATTTTTGGTGCAGGCCATACCGGCATTGCTCTTGCTAACAGAGCCAAAGATTTTAATTTTGATATTACCATTATTGACGATAGGCAAGATTATATAGATGAAGTTACCATTGAAGGTGTAAAAAAGATTTATAGCGATTTTAAAACAATTTTACCCCAATTACTTTTTGATGAAAATACCTACATTACTATAATGACCTATAGCCACCCCATAGATAGGATTATACTATCTTATTGTCTTAAACAACCACATTGTTATTTAGGAATGATAGGTAGTATGCGAAAAATTGAGGTAACCATACGATTGTTTTTAGAAGAAGACATTGCCACAGAGGAAGAAATGGAAAAAGTGGATATGCCCATGGGTATAGACATTGGGGCTGAAGGACCCGAAGAAATAGCTATTAGCATATTGGCTAAATTAATATCTGTAAAAAATAAAGTAAATATAAAATGAATACAAAACCACTTGCCATAGTAACCGGCGCAGCTAAAGGAATTGGTAGAGCTATCTGCAAAAAAATGATAGCTGATGGATTTTATGTAGTTGCAGTTGATATTGATGCAAATGCCGAAACTGATTTAATTGCTGAATTCGGTGTAAGTAATATAGAGTATAAACTAATAAACATTTGCAAAGAAGACCAAGTAAAAGAACTGTTTGCAACTATAAAAACAACTCATACTACTATTGATGCTCTTGTAAATAATGCCGGAATCATTAAAGATAATTTAATATGGAACATGAGTGTAGATGATTTTGATGCAGTTATAAATGTAAATTTAAAAGGTACTTGGCTCATGTGTCGCGAAGCTGCTATACTAATGAAAGAACAAAAAAGCGGCAGAATCGTTAACATTGCGTCAAGGGCGTGGCTGGGCAATAGAGGACAAAGTAATTACTCTGCTTCAAAAGCAGGCGTAGTAGCTCTTACCAGAGTACTTGCTTTAGAATTAGGCAAATATAATGTGAGCGTTAATGCTATTGCTCCCGGTTTAATAGATACTCCTCTTACCCAAAAACTAACTACAGAAGTATTGCAAAAACTGATAGATGCACAGCCGTCTAAAACGATGGGTACACCCAACGATGTGGCAAATGCAGTAGCTTTTTTGGCAAAAGCAGACACACAATTTATTACCGGACAAACCATTTATGTAGATGGCGGTAAAAGTATTGGGGCTAATATGTAAAAAACTAAATTGAAAATATGAATAATTCGCTTAAAACACTGTATGATGAACATACCATTATACAAAATGCATTAGAAATTGCAAAAAATGCAAAAAATCTTATTGACAAAAACAATGAAGAGTACGAACTGATAATAAGCGAATTGATTCGTTTTTTCAGGGTCTATTCCGACCAATACCACCACCATAAAGAAGAAGAAATTCTGTTTCCGGAGATGGCTAAGAAAAATGAACTATTAGCGGATGGTATTCTTAAAGAAATGTTTGAAAATCATGAATATTTCAGAGAAATACTAAGAGCCATTGAAGCCGATTTTGAAGAACAAAAATACCAAGAAGCTTCACAAAAAATTGATGAATATGCCGAAGCTTTATTAGACCATATTGCCGTTGAAAACGAAGAACTTTTCCAAAGTGCCTATACCTTATTTACCGATGATGAATTGGAAAATATTTATTACCGCTTCATGGATTTAGACCGTGATTTAGGTGAAACAAAGAAAAAAGACTTTACCGATTTACTTGAAACGCTTACTATTAATGTTTAATAAATAGCTATATCTGTACTTATTTCCGCTTCGCTTGTTTCAAAAATGAGTTCTTTAGTCGTTTCTTTTTGCCCGTATAAGGAGGAAGACCACCCTTCTTTAATATTGGGTTTCAGTATCGTGTTTTGTTTGCAGATAGCATTAATACTTAGGTTACAATTTAATTGAAGTGGTGTATGCCATAATTGAAGCATTTTACTGCCTATAGGCATATTTACTATTTCGTCTTTTATTTGCCAGTGAAGCTTATTTTTCTGCTTTACAAGGGTGCGTTTGTGTAAAATGTTTTTATTTAAGTAAATAAATGCATTGATAACACCTTCAAATACATAATCATCATTCGTTTCTGTAAGGCTTGCCTGCTTACATTGCGACCAATAATACCATATAAACCTGCCTCCTTTTAGCATTTGGTCATTATTGCCTATCATAACTGTGTTATGTGCCTGTGTACCATTAAAATACCGTAGCGTTTCATCATCGGTATTGTATTTATAGCTACCGGCATCCACTAGTACATTTTCTCCTTTATACCATATATCCACATGCAGATTATCTGCCTGATGCGGTCTGTCTTTATGGCTACCACACCTAATAAAAGTAAGTGTATCTTTTTCTCTTATTATATAATAACCACCGGCAGGAAATAGATGCAAAGCAAAATTTATATCTAATGCTGTATTCTTTTTGTTTTTAATGCCATACCATTCACTGTCTTCACAACTATTTAGGCTTATATCCAAATTTAATACTGCGGCAAGTGCATCTAATTGAGGTCTGTAATCGCGATATTCATTATTATTTAATTTAAAAAACAATGCACCGTCATTATGTCCGTAATTGGGTAGCAAGCCACTCTCATCAATCATGCAAGTGCGTAAAAAGACAACTGACTTTTTTGCTCTGTCATAAACAACATCTGCAAATCTTTCACAGTTTTTCTCGGATAATACAATTGCCCATGTTAATAATTGTACCACAACCCTATGATAATTCATTGCAAATTGTAAGAAAGTACCATCATTATAAACTTGATAAGTTACTTCTTCCTCAAACCATTGTTTCCCCTTCTGTTTCCATATTGCTACATTTGGAAATGTAGGAAAATAGATACCTATAAGATACAAAGTTAGTGTTTCAGTAATGGCATGATTATTACGAACTGCAATTCTAGAAAAATCAATATTATCGTAAACATGCTTCATTTGCCAATAAATGGCATATTGCACTTTACTAAAAAATGCGTCAGTAAGGTGTTTGGAATTGCGATAATAATGTAAAGCAAATACCCAATTTAATACTCTAATAGACATTTCTTGGCTACAGCGATAATTAGGCCCGCAGTTTACCGGATTGCTATCTATCCAAGATTCCATATCATCAAAAACCATTTTAGAGCAATTTGTATTATAATGGTAGTCGTACCTTATAATTTCATAGATATAAGAAAATCTTGATTTTTCCCATACATATTTAATATCACCGGCTTCTTTAGACATATCTGCAATTTCTGTCCAATGCTTGTTGATGTCATATTTATAAGCAGTATCAGGGTTCGTAACCCAATCGTAGTCTTGTCCTAAGTCTGTTGGCAAACTATTAAATAAAAGAAAGATGCCCTGCCTTATATTTTCAAATTGTTGTTTTAATATTTCATTTTCATTTCTCGTTATTGATAATGATTCTTTGTCTTTAAAAAAGAAAACAGTCTTCTGTTCTTTCCATTCTTCTAAACGAATGTATTGTATTAAAGGTGGTGCTTGGGGATATTTCTTTTTCAAAATACCTGTTTTACCTAATATTAAATGTTTAATACGGAAACCAACATATCGCCAGCCCATATTATTAATAAGGTTAATGGTATTTTTTATTTTTCTAAACATTTTTTGTGTTTAATGCGTGTATGTAAATAACGTGAAACTATTAATATCTCTATAATACTAATCCCCAAGGGATGATATTATTATTGCAGAATACAATAAGTAATGTTACAAACCCTGGAAGGGTGATATTATTTGCCCATACATTATAAAATAATACCACCCTTTTAGGGTTTTTGGGTTATTGAAATTAATATTTTCTATAATAATACCACTCCATCGGGGTTTCTATCATTTTAGATTAATTTTATTACAATAATACCATCACTTCGGGATTGATATTATTAAAACACAAATACCAAAATTTTTTTACAAGGTAACTATAAATTCGCTCCCTTCATTTACTTTACTTTTCACTTCTATTGTGCCACCCATAGATTCTACTTGTGTTTTTGTAATATACAAACCCACCCCTTTGCTATCGTAGCCGGTATGGAAAACCTGATTTAGTTTAAATACTTTATTGCCATATTTTGCCATATTTATTCCCAAGCCATTATCTTTAAAAATAATCTTAATTTTATTATTTATTAATTTAGTAGAAATAACAATTTCGGGTGTAACATCTTTTCTTGAATATTTTAGTGCATTACTTATAAAATTATAGCAAATACTTTCTAAGTATATTTTTGGATATTGTATCTTATCTATTTCAAAATTTTTAATTATAACTGCTTTTTTCTCAAAAATAGACCCTTGCAGTTGTTTTGTAATGTCATTTATTATAGTGGCAATATCACAATTATCAAGCGGAATTTCTTTATTAAGCTGTATTTGTGCAATTTCCATTAAAGTAGATAAACTATTATTTAAAGAATTGCTGCTTTCATCAATAAATTCTATGGCTTCCTTCATCGAAAAAGCTTCACTCATAGCTGTTTGTTCGGCATCACCGCCCATGTTATTTTTAGCTTTAAGTACACCGGCAAGCATTTTAATATTATTTGCAGGTCCTCTTAAATTGTGAGCTATTATTCTATTTAGTTCTTCTAATTGTGTTACTTTATTTACCAAACTTACCCGAATAGCTTCCAGTGTTTTATTTTGAATAGCAAGATTGTTTTCCAACTCTTTTTTAGCAGTAATATCTATAATTTGCGCTATAAAAAATTTAGGTGTGCCGTCGGTATTCCAAACAGAGGAGACCGTAAGATAAATCATCAGAATTTTCTTATCCTTAGTAACATATCTTTTTTCTATTGAATAAGATTCAATTTTTCTTTCAAATAATTGATTAATCAACTCTGCATCAATATCAACATCTTCATAATACGACATGTCTTTGTAGGTAATCTGTTGCAATTCTTCTTTTGTATAACCTGAAATATCGCAAAGCACCTTATTTACATCTAACCAGTTACCTTCAGGGCTTATCAAAGCCATGCCTACACCCGAATTAGAAAACGCATTTGTGAACGTTTCCATGCTTGTTTTCAATGCCTCTTGTGCCTCAATAAGTTCTGTTACATTTATGCCATAAGCTACAATAAATTCAAATGCTCCATCATCGTTAAAGATGGGTCTTAATAATCTTAGATGATGAGAAACAGTACCCTGTTTATCAACTAATCGTTCAATCATTCTTGTTTCTTTACGCTCTTTTTCTGCTTTTTCGTATAGTGCAAATCTATCTTTAACAAAAGAATCCGGTCTGTTGCTATATTTAGCATAATCAATATCTGTTTTACCAATCATCCATTTTCTAAGCTCTTCATTTTTAAATGCATTTTTATTTACAAAAAGGTAGCGATGGTCGGGTGCAAATACGGCTATATCAGCGGGTAGATTATTTAATGTACTTTCATAAAAATATCTTTGTTCTTCAATTTCTTTTTCCAGTTGTTTTTTCTTTGTAATATCCATAATTTGGGCTATAAAGAAATTAGGCTCCGCCTCACTTTTCCATACAAGTGATACGGTAAGCAAAACCCAAACTATATTTTTATTTTTAGTTATATACCTTTTTTCCAAATGGTAAGAATGTATTTCTTTTCTTAGCATTTGTCCAACTAAGTTTATATCAGCGTCTAAGTCGTCAGGGTGGGTAATATCCTGAAAAGTTAGTAGTAATAATTCTTCCTTAGAGTAACCTGTAATCTTACAAACCTCTTTATTTACATTTAACCAATTGCCTGCAATGCCCACTAAAGCCATACCTATGCCGGAGTTTTCGAATGCACTGCTAAAGGTATTCATACTTGTTTTTAGTTCTTCGCGAGCTATTACAAGGTCAGTAATTTTAATTCCATAGCCTAAAATAAATTCCATTTTCCCGTTTTTATTAAAAACAGGGTAAATGCGCCTTAAAAAATAAATATTCTCTCCATTTTGGAAAGGAATTTTCTCCTCAAACTCTATGATTCTCTTTTCTTCAACAGCTTTTTTAAGATTTTCTTTTCTCTTAATTGCTATTTCTATAGGTTTATTTCTATAGGTAATATATTCATCATCATCCTTACCTATCATCCATTTCCTTAAATTATCGTCGTTTATGGCTTTTTTATTCAAAAATAAGTATCGAAAATCTGCATCAAAAACTGCTATATCTACTTCTAAACTATCTAATATTTGCTCATAAAAGTATCGTTGCTCTTCAAACCTTTTTTCTGTATTTTTAAATTCAGTAATATCTCTGAACTGCCAAATTTCACCCTTAAATTTATTATTTATAAAAAGAGGTAAAAAATCTCTTTTTTGTATTCTGCCGTCATTTAAATAAAGTTCTTCATCTAAAACTTTTTCTTTTTTATCTAATATCTCTACAACTCTTTTTATAAATCCTTCAGGGTCTTTATGATGCGTTTTACTGAATTCCAACCTTTCCCACATACTTTTTCCTAATAAATTAGTTTCAATATCATCCGGATATTTTTTAGAAAAATTTATATTAGTAAAAATAATATTTTGATTCTCGTCTGTAACTAAAATGCCGTCTTGTATGTTATTTAGTAAATTAAATAGAAACTCTTCAGTTGTTTTATGCTTTTCTTCTGCGTTTTTAAGTTGGGTAATATCGGTATGTATGCCTATAAGCCTAAGTGGCTTACCGTCTATAGATTTTAAAATAACAACACCGCGACTAAGTATCCATTTGTAAGTGCCGTCTTTGCACTTATATCGATACTCGTTACTATAAACATGTTTATCACTATATAAATGTTTTTCAATTTTTTTTACATAAATATTATTTGAATCTTCAGGATGAACATTAGCAATCCATTGTTTGTATGTTTTAATTTCATCTTGTTCATATCCAAATATTTCCCACCATTTATCTGAAAATGATATTTTGTCTGTTTCTAAATCTAAATCCCACATGCCGTCGCCAGCGGCATCAAGAGCTAATTTCCATTTATCTTCAACTAATTTTATTTCTGTTTGTTTATTTAATATTTCTATTAATACAAGTAAGTAGTTTTTATCGGGATGGCAGTTTAGGAATTTAAGACCATAACTTCTTGGTTTCTCATTATATAATGTAACATATTCAATATAAGTATTTTTACCTGTCGAAAAAGTTTCGATTATCTTATTTTCGCATTGCAAAAAAACAGCATTTCCAAAAAAATCAGATACTTTTTTACCTAAATATTCTTCTTGCTTAAAATTTAAATTTGTACCATTTCTATCCCACATTTTTGTTATTAAGCAATCTTTGGATACTTCAGCAACTCTTTCGCCAACTTGCAAAAGGGTATTAACTATCGTATCCAATATTTCGGGGCTATCATTTATCATTAATTATATTTCTTACGTTTCTATTTATAGTATATATAAATCGGAATATTTATAAATATTTATAAATTTTTATAAAATTCCATATTGCAAATAACTCTATTTATATTCTGTTGAAGTGTTAGAAAACACTTAATTTCATAACAAAAAAATAAAGACTTTTGTAATTTAAACGTAAAATTACAAAATTTATACTGCAAACACATTAATAATATTATCTACAATTCTTTCTGCTGTTTTGCCATCCCATAATTTGGGTATAGCTCCTTTTTTCCAGTTCCCTGCAAACAGTTTTTCAAAGGCAGGTACTAAAGTACTTGGGTTAGCCCCTAATAGCTCATTCGTGCCAACAGTACATGTTTCGGGTCTTTCGGTATTATCTCGCAATGTAATACATGGTATGCCCATAACAGTGGTTTCTTCTGTAATACCCCCGGAATCTGTTATTACGGCTTTCGCATTTTTAACTAAATAATTAAATTCTAAATAGCCTAAAGGTTCAATAATATGCAAATTTTCAGGAATCGCATTTAAATCCTCCATCATTTTTGCAGTACGCGGGTGTACCGGAAAAATAAGCGGAAAGCCATTTGATGCAGTTATAATTTTTTGAATCAACTCGCCTAATTGTTCTTTATTGTCAACATTATTTGGGCGGTGTAATGTCATTACAATATAACCACCGGTAGTTAAATTACATTTATCCCAAATTTCAGGCTTACTAAAACGAGGCATTTGTTTATATAATGTATCTATCATAGTGTTACCCACAAAAAAGATTCTACTCTCTTCCACACCCGATTTTAATAAATTACTGTTTGCTACTTCCGATGTAGTAAAAAAATAATCTGTAATAGCATCTGTTACTAGCCTGTTTATCTCCTCGGGCATTGTCCAGTCTCCACTACGAATGCCGCCTTCTACATGTGCTACTTTTATATTTTTCATTTTTTTGGCAGTTATAGAGCAAGCCATAGTAGATGTAACATCGCCCACAACAATACATAAGTCGCAGGGCTGCTCCATAAGCAATTTCTCGTACCCAACCATAATTTTAGCTGTTTGCTCTGCTTGTGTACCCGAACCGGATTCTAAATTATGATGTGGCATGGGAATATTCAACTGTTCAAAAAAATCGCCACTCATTTTTTTATCATAATGCTGCCCTGTATGTACTAAACGATACTGAATATTTTTACCTACCTTTTGTTTGTTAGAAATAGCCTCAACAATTGGTGCTATTTTTATAAAGTTGGGTCTTGCACCTGCAATAATATCTATTAACATATATTTATATTATTTTAATTTTTAAATTGATTCCAAAAATTACACATTAACCCAAGCTCTTGTACTTAAACTTTCTATTGCTGCAAAACTAGCTAATGTCGTATTTACAATCTCATCAAACGGAATAAGTTCTTGTCCGCCTTGTTTTAATTTTAATACCAATTGTTTAAATTGTTCTGTATGTCCTTTGTCTGTTTTTGTTTTCAATTTAGAAAAATTTCTGAATCCATAACCTGTTGTGGAGCAGAAATTATCTATTATTAATGTTTTTTCTTGTGAGTAAATTTCTATTCTTTCTTTGGAATATTCTTTTGAGCCGTTTGCAAAATAATTAATCACTCCAGTACTTCCGTTCTCATACTGCAAAAGAATAGAAGCATTATCTGTATTTGATTGTGGATTAGTACCTAAAGCATTCATACAAACAGCCTTTATTTTACTGCCTGTAAGGAAAGTAATTAAATCCATATAATGACAAGCTTCACCAATAATTCTACCACCACCGGTTGTTATATCGTGTACCCATACATTTGCAGGTATAGCACCGGCATTCATAGTAGCAATTACATTCATTTGTGAATTACCCAATAATTGTTTTGCCTTCTGTATATGTGGCGAAAAACGCCGGTTAAAACCAACAGTTATCGTTTTTGTGCCATTATACGCTTGCAAAATTGTTTCTAAGCCTTCTTTATCAATTGCCAATGGTTTTTCTACAAATACATGTTTACCGGCATTAAGACACTCCACCGTCATAGCAGCATGTAGATTATGCCGGGTAGTTATCATAACTAAATCTATTGCCGGATTGCTTAGAATAGTATTATAATCGGATGTTGACTGTGCTATATTGTATTTTTTAGCTAGCGATGTGCCTGTTAATCCACTGGCACTGGCAATAGACATTAGAGGCGTACCTATTTCTGCTAAAATGGGCAACATAGTCATAGCAGTAAAATTACCTGCACCAATTATTCCGATACCACCACTAGAAATGTTGAACTTACCGGTGGCAACATGTATGGTATTTGTGTTCTCGCTATTTGTAGGGTATTCTAAAATAGAAGCAATAGATTCTTTATTGCTAATATTATTATAGATTCTACTGAACTCGGCTAAAGGTATTCTTTCTGAAATAAGGGAAGAAACATTCAGTTTACCGGTAGCAATAGCTTGCAAAACGGCTTCAAAATTTCGTTTCTCTGTCCATCTTACATAAGGCAGCGGATAATCATTACCTGCTTTTTCGTAGTTATCATCATATCTTCCAGGCCCGTAAGAACATGATACCTGAAAAGACAATTCCTTTTCATAGAAATCGGCTCTGCTAATTTGAAGACCAATTACACCCACTAAAATAATACGACCTCTCTTACGGCTCATTTGTGCAGCCTGTGCAATAATATCATTTGTTTTTGCCGATGCCGTTATGATAACACCGTCTGCACCACTATTTTGGGTGTTTTCAAAAACATATTTTACAGGGTCTATACCATTGGCAGGATTGAAGGCTATAACCCCTTTTTCAATTGCCAAATTTACTTTTTGTTGGTCTAAATCTATCCCAATTACCCTACAACCGTTGGCAATTAATAGTTCTGCCGTTATTAAACCTATTAAGCCTAAACCTACAACAACAATCGTTTCGCCAAATTGAGGATTGCATAAACGCAAACCTTGTAACCCAATTGAAGCAATAACAGTAAAAGCAGCATCCTCATCGCTTACATTATCGGGTATGGTGGCAACAAGATTTTTAGGTACACATACATATTCAGCATGTTGCCCGTTTGATGCAACTCTGTCGCCTATTTTAAATTCATTTACATCGGCACCTATTGCAATAACCTTACCTACATTGCAATAACCTAATGGCAAAGGCTGCCCTAATTTATTAAAAACCGCACTCAATGTAGGCTTTAAACCATCGGTTTTTATTTTTTGCAATACTTGCTTTACCCTATCGGGTTGCGATTTTGCTTTTTGTAACAAATTTGCTTTACCAAATTCTACAAGCATCCGTTCTGTACCGGCTGAAACCAAACTACGAGTCGTTTTTATTAATACACAACCGCGTTTTACTATGGGGGCAGGCACATCTTCCAATAGTGTTTCACCGGTTTTAAAAGATTGTATAATTTGTTTCAATGCTAAATTTAATTTAGGATATAATTTTTAAAAATAAATGAAAAATAGTTTCCACATATAAAATAGCAAAGATAATACGGATTGTTTGGTTACGCTTCTTTCAGAATTAAGAGTATAAAAATCTTTTAGTAAAATAATGCAAAAACTAATTATTTAAATTTGACAACTCCATAAAATGAATCCCGATAAATGAAATTATTTAAATATCATCTATCGGGATTTTGAAAAGGAAAATTTACTTTTTATTTTGCATACCTCAGTAGTTACACCTATTATCACTATTAGGGCGTATGTTTTTAAATATCTATTTTAGCATATTTAGCATGTGTTTCAATAAACTCTCTTCTTGGTGGCACTTCATCGCCCATAAGCATAGAGAATATTCTGTCTGCCTCGGCAGGGCTTACTATTTGTACCGATTTTAGTGTACGGGTATCCGGGTTCATCGTAGTATCCCATAATTGCTCTGCATTCATTTCTCCAAGACCCTTATATCGCTGTATGTTTACAGAGTCTTCTTTACCGTTTCCTAATCGCATTACCGCCTCTTTACGGTCGTCCTCTGTCCATGCATATTGTTGTTCTTTACCTCTTTTTACTAAGTAAAGCGGTGGCAATGCTAAATAAACATAACCTTGCAACACCAATTCTTTCATATAACGATAAAAGAATGTAAGAATTAATGTGGCGATATGCGAACCGTCCACATCGGCATCGGTCATGATTATTATTTTATGATAACGCAATTTAGTAAGGTTAAGAGCCTTCGGGTCATCAGGCGTACCAACGCTAACACCCATTGCGGTAAACATATTTTTTATCTCCTCGTTTTCGTAAATTTTATATTCCTGTGCTTTTTCAACATTTAGTATTTTACCTCTTAGTGGTAAAATAGCTTGAAAACTACGGTCTCTACCTTGTTTAGCAGTACCACCAGCCGAATCTCCTTCCACTAAGTATAATTCGCATTTTTCGGGGTCTCTTTCAGAGCAATCTGCAAGTTTGCCGGGCATACCCCCACCTGTAAGTACACTTTTACGTTGCACCATTTCGCGAGCCTTTTTGGCGGCAGCACGGGCTTGGGCAGCAAGTATTACTTTTTCTATAATAAACTTAGCTTCCTTAGGGTTTTCTTCTAAAAAAGCTTCTAATACACGGCTTACGCTCACATCTACAATACCCATAACATCGTTATTGCCTAACTTTGTTTTGGTTTGCCCTTCAAATTGCGGTTCGGGTACTTTAATGGATATGATAGCACTTAATCCTTCTCTAAAGTCATCTCCGGTAATATCAACCTTTGCTTTTTCAAAGAATTTCATTTTATCGCCATAAGACTTAAATACACGTGTTATTGCCCTGCGGAAACCGGCAACGTGTGTCCCTCCCTCAATAGTATTAATATTATTAACGTAAGAGAATATATTTTCGCTGTAAGATGTATTATAAGATAATGCTACCTCTACTGCTACATTACTTTCCTTATCGTGTGTTTCTACAAAAATGGGTGCAGGTAATAAGGGGTCTCTTTTTGCTGTTTTATCAAGCATTTGCACAAACTCCACGATACCACCGGTACTATAATAGGTTTCTGTTGCTAATTGACCCTCATCAGTCAATTCACGCAAATCAGTCATTATTATACGTATTCCCTTATTTAAGTAAGAGAGTTCGCGTAACCTGCCTGCTAATATTTCACGTTTATATATAAGGTCTCTAAAAATAAGGCCGTCCGGTTTAAAATGCGTTAATGTACCTGTATGAAACGACTCTATCCCTATATCTCTAACAGGATACATAGGTATCCCTTTTTCATACTCTTGCTCAAAAGTCTTGCCTTCTCGCCATACGGTAACATGTAAATGAGAACTAAGAGCATTTACGCAACTTACACCCACACCATGCAAACCGCCCGATACCTTATAACTGTCCTTGTCGAATTTACCTCCGGCATGTAAGATAGTCATTACAACTTCCAGTGCAGATTTTCCCTCTTTTGGTATAATACCGGTAGGAATACCGCGACCATCATCTTGTACACTTATAGAATTATCTTCGTGTATAGTTACTTGTATGTTTTTGCAATAACCTGCAAGCGATTCGTCTATAGAGTTATCAACCACTTCATATACTAAATGGTGTAATCCCTTAACCCCTGTATCCCCAATATACATGGACGGACGCATACGTACAGCTTCCAATCCTTCTAAAACCTGAATACTCCCCGCATCATACACTTGCTCTGCGGGAGCCGTAATTAATTCATTTTCAATATCCATAATAATTATTATCCGAATGATTTTTATGTTATGTAAGTGAAAATCACTTTAAACATGTACAATACAACATTGCGGATGTATTTTGTAATACCGTTTTTATTCAAAAAATAACTTTACAAAGATAGGTAAATTTGCATAAAAAATAGTAGTACCCTAATCTAATGTTTATAGTTAAAAGATTCCGATTTTTCTTGCAAGAGTTCTATTCGGTATTTTATAAATTACTATTTTTCGGTAATTTATTGCCATATTATTATATTATTACATAATTTGTTGTATTTGAATACTCAATTATTGGCATAAAATTTGCTTGGAAGTTATTATAAGCGTACAAAATATAAATACATAAATAAAAAATAATAAGCATACTACTTTGATTTTTAAGGCTTGAAATTTTTATGCATTTTATTTAAAATACTTTTCTACTTTTGCAAAAATGGTTTACTATGGTGAAAAAAATTTTAATTTTACTTGGCATTGTAGTAATAATAGGTGGCGGCACTATCTATTATATGTGGAACAAACCCAGAGCTACACCTAAAGACGGAATAAAAATTACAGCAGTAGATTTAGTAAAAGAATACGCTGCAAACGATACCTTATCTAACAAAAAATACTTGGGGAAATCTTTAGAAATAACCGGTGAAGTTGATGAGATAGATAAAACAAATGGCTTAAACGTTATTTTAAGAACCAGCGACCCTAATTTTGCTGTTTTATGTAATATGACAGATAGTACAGTTACACTTACAAAATCTCAAAAAGTTACTATTGTAGGTTTTTGTTCCGGTAGTAATATGCTTGGCGTTTCTTGCACAGAATGTAGTATTAAAAAATAAATATTAAAAATAAAATGAAAAAAGGATTAATTATATGTTGTATAGTAGGCTTATTTAGTAGCTGCTATAATGATAAAGGCGACAAACTATACCCTGCTCCTATTATAATTACAAATAGTTGCGATACTACAACCATAACGTATGCACATGATATTGCACCCATTATAAACACTTATTGTAACAATTGCCATAATACAGGTGGTAGCGGTGCTGGGTTTGGCGATTTCTCTACTTGTGCCGGTGTACAAACGGTTGCAAACAATGGTTCTTTGCTTACAGATATTAATTTTACACCTACATCAAGACATCAAAGTATGCCGCAGGGTGGTACTAAGCTATCTGATTGTAATATTAATAAAATAACCAGATGGGTACATTTAGGTGCTCAAAACAATTAATTTATAAAATCTAAATATAATAAACATGAAAAAATTATTGATTGCAGTTAGTCTATTAACAATAACTTCTGCCTCGCTTTTTGCACAAAAAGCAATGACACGTACCGGCAAAATTACATTTGATGCCACTACGCCTACATCGCCCGAAAAGATTTCGGGTATTGATAAGCAAGTAGCCTGTGCAATGGACTCTAAAACAGGTCATATCCAGTTTCAAGCTCAAATAAAAGATTTTAAGTTTGAAAAAGCTTTAATGGAAGACCATTTTAATGAAAATTATATGGAAAGTAAAAATTTCCCGAAAGCAAGTTTTGATGGTACTATTACCAATATTGCAGATGTTAATTTAACCAAAGATGGTACTTATACTGCTACTGCTACCGGCAAATTAGATATTCATGGTACTACCAATCCGGTAACTACTACCGGTACAATAAAAGTAAGCGGTGGTAAAATAACTGTAATTGCAAAGTTTTCGGTAAAATTAGCTGATTATAAAATTGTTATTCCTACCGTAGTTGCAGATAAAATTGCCAAAGAAGCAACTATTAGCTTAGATGCTGAATTAACACAAAAATAAATTTCGTTTTTAGGTGCATGTTTATGCACCTAAAAAACGTTTACCAAAAAATAAATAATTTAATAATGCTTACATTTAAAAAAACAGCAATCTTAATAGCTCTTTGTTTTACCGGTAGTATTTCTTTTGCCCAAAACGAGGACATGTTTGCTGATTTGAATAAAGAAATTGCGAAACAAAAAGATTATGCTGCTTATACATTTAAATCTACACGTTTACTTGATGGCAGTACAATAGAAAATTTAGCTTCAGGAGTATTAGATTTTCGTATTTCACATCGTTTTGGCCCTATGGACGGCGGTAGTGTGGGTAATGCAGTACAGAACTTATATGGTGTAGATAATGCAATAACCAAAATAGGCGTAGATTTTGGTATTACTCCTTGGCTTATGGTTGGTATAGGGCATAGTGCAAGTAAAGACAATGATGGGTTTGTAAAAGCAAAAATACTGCGTCAGGCTACCAATGGGATGCCTTTTACCTTGTCCTATTTTGGTAATATAGACATGGAAACCTTACCCGCCCCTCAATTGCCTGTTGCTACCGATTCTTGGCTATTTACGAATAGACTGTTTTTTACAAATCAATTATTAATAGCCAGAAAGTTTAATAATAGCCTGTCTTTGCAACTAATGCCTACAATGGTGCATTATAATTATGTAGATAGTTCAAAATTCTCTAACAATACTTTTGCATTAGGTATTGGCGGCAGAATGAAACTTACCAAACGTGCTGCAATAACTGCTGAATATTATTACAGATTAAACAATACTAACTTATTAGTAAATGGGCATACTACCTATAATACTTTTTCTTTAGGTTACGAGGTAGAAACAGGGGGTCATGTGTTCCAATTTATAGTATCTAATGCACAAAGCCTTGCTGAACGTAGTTTTATAGGTCAAAATACCGATTCTTGGGGTTTTCTTTATCCTAAAAACAGTCTTCACTTAGGTTTTAACATTTCAAGGGTATTTACAATTATTAAACCGGAAGGTTTTAAAGAAGAAGAAAATACAAAATGGTCAGTACCAAGATTATAAAAATTAAATTAAAAAGGATGTCGTGAATAATTCCGACATCCTTTTTAATTTAAAAATCTTGGATTATTTTGTAATTGCATCCGGGCTTATTATTCCAGCAAATTCAGTATCATTAGCTTCCCAAAGCTCAATTTTGTTACCTTCAGGGTCTATAATATGGGCAAATTTTCCATATTCATAGACTTGAGTTTCTCCAATTTGGTTTATATCATCCTTCTTTAATTCCGATAATAGCCAATCTAAGTTTTCTACTCTTAGATTTATCATAAAGTCTTTTGTAGAAGGTTCGAAATACTTGGTATTTTCAGCGAAAGTACTCCAAACGGTATATCCTTTTTTTGCAGGTTCGTCTATATTTCGCCACACAAAAGAAGTACCGTATTGGTCTGTATTGAACCCTAAATTTTTAGCATACCAATTGCGCATATCCACAGGGTTTTTACATTTTATAAAAACACCGCCAATACCTGTTACTTTCTTATGCATATAAATAAAAGGAGTTTATTTTAGACATAAAAAGTATCAACACCCTTACTAAGTAGAATGTTGATACCTTATAAATATGTAATAATATAAAGATTAATAGATTGTAGCTGCAAATTCAAGCAATTTTGCATGTATTGCAGAACGATTAGTAGCTAAATCCGGTTTCATTTGCCAAATAGCTGCATAAATAATTCTTTGGTTGTCTATAAGAGCAATATAACTTGTTCTTTCAGCCGAACCTAAAGTTGAAGAATTGATACTTACTTTCGTTTTTGCAAGTACACTCAACATCATTTGGTGTATCAGATTCCAAGTTTCTCTTGCTGTAGTCAAATCTCCTGAACCGATTTGAGAATCCATTAAATTCACCTTTGTAGTAAAATCTGCAGTAGTTACAGTTGTTGTAGTACTTTGTGCATAAGATTTTTGAACAAATGTTGCAGTACAAGTAAATGCAAGTAAACAACAAACTAAAATAATACGTTTCATTTTATTTTTTTTTTAAAGTTATGAAAACTATTTTAAAACACCTAATTATTATCTAAGACAGATGCTCCCCCCCCATATAGTTGGGTAAAATATCTTAAAGATGGAGAAATAATTTTTTCACCTATGTTTAAGCTATTCCATTTATCGTCAACTATCTTAATTGTCTCTTTATCAGCTACAATAATATTAGGCCATGGACGGTCAAAGTTATCAAAAGTTTTTGTTTTTCGTGTACCATCAAGCCCTAAAATATTTTTTTCTTTACCGCTATAAAAATGGTCTCTTTTGGGGTCTAAATTATTGCAAAAACGCCACAAAACATCTGCTATATCTTCTGTATTAACTGTATGTTCTACATATAGAATCATTTTCAAGCCAACAATTTCAGGCAATTCACATAGTTTATCATGAAGTTCTAAAACATGATTCGGTCTTGATTTGTTTACTGCAATAAATAAAACAGGAATACCCAAATTTTTCGCAATATCATAATTAAGACTGGTAATTTCGGGATAAAGAGCAATTATTTTTGAAGCTGAAAAAAGTTCGTTTGGAATAAATTTAGACAAAGGCATTACCAATTCTTCTTCTAATTTTTTTGTGCCATCAATACACATTTTACCGCCAAAGCCCATTTTAGAACAACTATGGTCTAAAACATCCATTGGACCATTACTAAAATAGACATCATTGGCAGGGTTCAAATTGTCGAAAACATATTTTGCTAATGCAGCATAGTCATCTATTTTAATCTTACTGTCGTTTACACCATCACTAAGTACTAATATTTTATTAAACATCATTTGCCCTGCACCCCACATGGCATTCATCACCTTTTGCCCTTGCCCTGCATATTCTTTATGAATAGTGCTTATTACCAAATTATGAAATACACCTTCTATGGGCATATTCATATCTGTAATTTCGGGTACCATAGTCATTTTTATAGGCGTAAGAAAAATGCGTTCTGTAGCTTTTCCTATCCAAGCATCTTCTTGTGGTGGTATGCCTACAATAGTAGCCGGATAAATTGCGTTTTTTTTATGTGTTATAGCTGTAACATGAAATCTGGGATACCAATCGGGCAAAGAATAATAACCCGTATGGTCGCCAAAAGGCCCTTCCCATATCAGTTCTTCTTCAGTATCTACATAACCTTCAATAATAAAATCGGCATCGGCAGGTACTTCAATGTCGGGCTGGGTTAAGCAACGCACCAATTCTACTCTTTTTTTCCGTAAGAAGCCCGCCAGCATATATTCATCTACATTAGACGGCAAAGGTGCTGTAGCTGCATAAGTATAAATTGGGTCGCCACCCAAAGCAACAGCTACCGGCATACGCTTACCTAATTTTTTATATTCATTAAAATGTCCTGCCGACACTTTATGTTTGTGCCAATGCAGTGCAGTTAAATCGGGTGCAAACACTTGCATTCTGTACATACCAATGTTTCTAGACCCGCTAATGGGGTCTTTGGTATGTATGGCAGGCAAGGTAATAAAGCGACCACCGTCTTGTGGCCAGCACTTAAGAATAGGCAGTAAATCTAAATTGGGTTTATCCATTACTACCTCTTGGCACTCCCCTTTTCTTTTTACCACTCTTGGCATCCAAGATGCGAATTTGTTAAGCTCGGGCAATAAAGCAAGCTTATCTATTAATCCGGTTTTAGGAGTAGCTAATTTTTTAAATAAGCTCTCCATATCACGTATTATATCATCAAGCTCATTTACCCCCAAAGCCATACACATACGCTTTTCGCTACCCATAGAATTAATAAGTAATGGAAATTGTGTACCTGTATTTTCAAAAAGAAGCGCTTTATTTCTATTAGCTGTTTTAGAGATACGGTCAGTTATTTCAGCAATTTCTAAAACCGGGTCAACAAAAGTTTTTATTCTTAACAGTTCACCGGCTTTATCTAATACATCAATAAATTCTTGCAATGATTTGTATGCCATGCGGCAAAGTTAGTTAATAAAAAAATAAACAATCTACTGATTCGTAATCAAGATTTTTAAATTGTAATATAGAATATGTTTATAAGTATTTTAGCATTCCTACTTTTATTGTTTACTCTTTAGTTATTTATGAAAAGGCTAAATAATTGTCTTCTATTCACTATTTCATTTTACCTCATACTCTCTTAGTGCATTTAGCTCATCGGCTATTTTAGCATTCCATTCTCTTTGAGCAGTTCTTCTATTTGAATGCTTTGTTTGTCCGTCATATTTTTTTTGATAATGCCGGCTTCCATGATTATTAATAAATAATATATACTGTAATTTCCAGTCGGGATTAATCAATTTATCTTTACTTACTATATACTTTTTTAAAGCTTGTCTTAGTTTTCGTGCGTATAATTCAGCAATATCAAAATGTGTTTGCTCGTGCTGTAATATGTAGTGATTCAGTGTTTTATATTTTTTCCATGATTGTTTCATGTCAAATATACAATCAACTTTTACAGAGGTACTATCTTTACTGTTTTTATTTAAAGTATAGTGTAATTGAGTAGCAGTAACGGCAACCCACTTACTTTTGCGAGGTTTCTTTCCTTTGAAATCATCACTTGATAAATGGCAGTTTGCACGCCATAAAATTTGTTGTGCAACGGCACTTGTACCAAAAAATAGCTGAAAAAAGATTAAAATAATTATGCTATTAATGCTTATTTTCATTAGTTTTCTCTTAGTTCGCAAAGTTCTGAATTAGAAATTCAAAAACAACTTCGTAATGAATGGGAAAGAAGTATTAGTTGATATAAATAGTATAATTTTTGCAAGGAAGTGATATTTAGAAGATTTTATTAACTAACCTATAAAAATATTCTTTATTTCTTAAATACAGCAACAACTATTGAAAAATGCTTTTCACATAACCCGAAAAAGAAATAACTTTGATACACATTTGTACACAAACATTTATGAAAAATAAAACATTAGTAATTGGCGCCTCGGAGAATGAAGAACGATATAGTAATAAAGCTATACATAGATTATTGGCTCACAAGCACGAAGTTGTAGCTATTGGCAAAAGTGCAGGAATGGTTGCTAATGTGCCTATTATTACAACAATGCTACCTCTTAACGATATTGATACCGTTACCTTATATGTAAACCCCAGTCTTCAAAAACCATATTACGACTATATTTTATCGCTAAACCCAAGACGAATTATTTTTAATCCGGGTACAGAAAATATGGAACTGGAAGACATGGCTATTAGGCAAGGTATAAAAACAATGGAAGCTTGTACGCTGGTTTTATTAGGCACAGGTCAATATTAATATGCGACTTTCTATATATGTCTTAATAGTTCTCATTGCTGTTTTATTTATATTTAAACAACAAACAAAATCATTTAACTTAGCATCTAAGTAAATTGTTTGGGAGATATATTATGAAACTACTACACACAGCCGACTGGCATATAGGACAAACATTTCACGAATATGACCGGACTTTTGAACATGAACAATTTCTTATTTGGCTTATTGAGGCAATAAAAACAAATGACATAGATTTATTGCTAATTAGTGGCGATATATTTGATGTTTCTAACCCTTCGGCAGCCTCTATAAAATTATTTTATACTTTTTTAAAAGATGTTATTGTTGCTGCACCCCAATTACAAATTATTATTACGGCAGGCAACCACGATTCTGCATCTCGTTTAGAAGCACCGAAACCCTTATTGGCATCTTCTAATATACATATTGTTGGCGTAGTAACCCAAAATGAAGGCGTAATTGATTATGAAAAATTGGTGATACCCATAAAAGATAAAGACAATACAATTATTGCATGGTGCATGGCTGTTCCATTTTTAAGAAATGGAGATTATCCGGAGGTTGCGGATGCTGTATCGCCCTATACGGAAGGTGTTGCCGAATTATACAAACAAATATATACATACACTAATAATAAAAGACAAGCCGGACAGCCAATTATTGCAATGGGTCATTTGCACACTTCCGGGGCTTCGGTATCAGAAAAAGATAAGAGCGAACGATTAATATTGGGTGGTACAGAATTAATAGATGCAACTGCATTTAATGAAAATATAATTTATACAGCATTGGGGCATATCCACAGACCTCAAAAAATAGGTGGCAAAGAACATATTAGATATTCAGGTAGCCCAATTCCGATGTCGTTCTCAGAACATAATTATTTGCATCAGGTAGTTATGGTAACAATAGAAGGGGATGAATTGAAACAAATTACTGCAATACCTATACCGGTTACCGTTTCTTTAAAAAGAATACCTGCTACCCATAAACCTCTAAATGAAGTAAAAAAATTACTAAGTGAGCTAAATGAGGTTATTCAAGATAAAAACCGATGGCCATATATTGAAGTAAGAGTGCTAATAGATGAGCCGCAACCTGCTCTAAGGCACGAAATTGAAACAGTATTAGAAAATAAACAGGTAAGATTAGCAACAATAAGCACTGTGTATCCTAAAAGCAATGAAGATGAAAAAGAAGCAAATACAATAAATCAATTAAATGATTTAAATCCATTAGATGTATTTAAAAAAGTATATCAAGGTAAATACAAAACAGAGACACCGGAAGTATTTATAAAATTATTTAATGAAGTTGTTCAAGAAATACACCTAAAAGAAGAATAACCTATGAAAATTCTATCTATAAAAATCAAGAACCTTGCATCGCTGGAGGGCATAAGTGAAATAGATTTTACAAAAGAGCCATTAGTGTCAGCAGGTATATTTGCAATTACCGGTGCCACAGGTGCAGGTAAGTCAACTATATTAGATGCTCTTTGCCTTGCACTTTTCGCCCAAACCCCCAGGCATACCCAAGCAAAAGAAAGTGGTATTGAAATTGCCGATGGACTTAAAAACAAATTGAGCATAGGCGACATAAAAGGTATTTTAAGAAAAGGGACTGCCGATGGTTTTGCAGAGGTTACCTTTATAGGTATAGACGGTAATAAATATACTGCTATATGGAAGGTGAAGCGTGCTTTTAATAAAATAGAGGGCAGCCTGCAAGCAGATACCGTTGAACTGATAAATGCAGTAACTACTATAAAATTTGGAGGCAAAAAAACAGATACTTTAAAAGAAATAGAACGACTGGTAGGGTTAAATTTTACTCAGTTTACGCGTTCTGTTTTATTGGCACAAGGCGACTTTACAGCCTTTTTGAAAGCTGAGAAGAAAGAAAAATCTTCCTTACTTGAAAAATTAACCGGGACAGATATATATTCTGAAATATCTGTAAAAATTAGAGAAAAATACAATGAGAAAAAATTAGAACTGAATGAATTAGTAAAACAAATGGGCGGCATACAATTGCTTGCCCCGGAAGATATAGAACTATTAAACACTAAAATTGCTGAAATAAACACGGAATTAAATAGTCTTAAAAGCGAAGAACAAACATTAATAACAGCAATAAGCTGGCATACTACTTTTGTAGATATAGAAAATAGTATTGATGCTGCCAACAATGAATTGCAAAATGCAGGCGAAATAAAACTAAATGTCACAGACAGGATAAAGAAAATAGATACTATAAATGAGGTACAAGAAATAAGAAGCAAAGTAGAATCGAAAGAAAATAGCATCAAAATACTTGAAAAAAATGACCGCGAGCTGAATAAAATAAACGCAGAAATTGAAATTTTAGAACAACAGCTTAAAATAAAAGAAGAAGAATTACAGGTAGCTAATGAAAATTTAAAACAATGCGAAACCAATTATGAAAATGCAAAGCCTCTAATTGATAAAGCAAAAGAACAGGACACCCTAATTAAGGAAAAAAATGTGCAGTTAGATGCTTTAGAAAAGGAGGTTACAAATGTAACTAAAAAGAAAGAGGAACAAATAAAAGAAATTGAAAATAAGCAAAAAGAGAATGATATTATAAACAATGAATTAGAAAGTATTCATTACTGGATTAATACACATAATGAGAAGAAATCTATTGCAGAAAATACAAAATTAATTGTATCAAAATTAAACGATGCTTCTATACTATTACAGCAAGAAAATACGATTGAAACCAATTTAACTAACACAAAAGCTTTAATTGAAAAAAACGAAAAAATGTATGTTCGCTTAGTGCAACAACTAAAAAGCGAAGAAGCGAAGCTATCAGTTGTAAACATTACATTATACGACCAACAAAAGAAACTTACTGAATATAGTATTGAAGATTTAAAACATAGTGAAAGTAACTTTTCCAATCTATTCGCTAATTTAGTAAGTGCTAAAGCTTGTTGGGATTTATTTTATAAAAACACGATTGACCTAAACAAATGCAAACTAAAAATAGATACAAATAAAAAAGATTTAGAAAGCAAAACAACAGAACAAGAAAATACAAAAGCAGAACTGGAAAAAGCAAGAATAAAAAAAGAATATGCTGAAAAAATGTATAGGAGAGCGGAATTAGAAACCGCAAAAGACGTGGTAAGTCTCCGTACAAATCTTGCTGACCAAGACCCATGTCCTGTTTGTGGCAGTACCCACCACCCCTATAAAACAGAACAGAAACAACTAAATACTATTTTAGTAGTTCTAAAAAAAGAATATGACAATTGCACAATAAGTTATAATCAATTCACAAAGCAGGGCAACATTCTTGAAACAGAAATAATAAATATAAATAATATATTAAATACATCAACAATTGAAAATGAAGAACTAACAAAAGAAAACAAAGAATTAAGCAGCAAATGGATTGCTTTTGAAATTGATGAGGCTTGCATCCAACTGCCTGATACAGAAAAAAGCAATTGGTTACAAAATCAAATCTATATAACAAAAGAAGCATTAGATAACAATCGCAAGTATCAAGACGAATATAATCAATTAAATAAACTATTTGAAGCACAAAAAGAAAAGCAAATACGTGTAAAAGAGGACATACAGAACATTACTCAAGAAATAAAAAATAGTGAAAATACAAAACAGATTACGAATAGTGATTTAAACAGATATAATACTGAGTTGGATGTTAATAAACAGAGGGCTTCTGAAATAGAAAAAGAATTAAATATCTATTTCTCAACAGCAGCTTGGTGGGAAAACTGGAAAAAAGAACCGGAAAAATTTATTAATAGCGTTATTTCTTTTAGTACCGATTGGCACAGGAAAATTCTGCTATTAGATGAAACAAATAAAAAATTAGAAAATCACAAAACAATTTTAAGTGGTTTAATATATCAAAAGGAAAACTTTGAGAATACAATAGTAAAAGATACCATTACTAATTTCAAAAATATACAAACCGAAATACTAAGCTATAAAGCTAAAAGAAAAGAACTATTTAATAATAGAACAATAAGTGAGGTAGAAGCAGAATTTAATACTGCTATTGATAATTGCAAAAAAGCCACAATAGACATTACTAATCAATTAAATGTATGGAGAGGTATTTTAAATAGAAACCATGGCACAAAAAAACAATTAGAAAATAGCATAAAAGACAATAAAAAAGAATTATTAGATATAAACGAACAAATAAATGCATTTATTATTCAATATAACTTAAATAAAAATTCAGCAATTGATGAAATAATACTATATGAATTATTAAGTTATTCAAATGAATGGTTAGTAGCAGAAAAGAAGTGGTTAAATGACTTAAATACGAATCTTTATAAGGCAGAAACCATACTTAAAGAACGGACAACACTATTAGAAAAACACATAGAAAAAAAACAAACAGATAAAAGTATAGCCGAATTAGAAATAGACCAAACGGAATTAAAAGCAAAAATAGATACTATAACTACGCACAAAAGCGAATATGAATATACTCTGAGACAAGATGCCGACAATAAAAATAAAGTAGGATTTTTGCAAGAAAAAATAAATGTTGCAAAAACAATTTTTGAAGATTGGCAAAAATTAGATGATTTATTAGGTTCTGCCGATGGTGATAAATTTAGACAAATAGCACAAGAATATACCTTAGAAATTTTGCTTAGCTATGCTAATAACCATTTACAATTTTTGGCAGCCAGATATGAATTAGAACGCATACCCAATTCATTGGCATTGCAAGTAAAAGATAAAGAAATGGGAGATGAAATTAGGTCGGTACATTCACTGTCAGGTGGCGAATCGTTCTTGGTCTCATTGGCATTGGCATTAGGTTTAGCCTCATTATCATCTAATAAAATGAAAGTAGAATCGTTGTTTATAGACGAAGGTTTTGGCTCGCTTGACGGTGAAACACTTAGCGTAGCAATGGATGCATTAGAAAGATTACATAACCAGGGTCGTAAGGTGGGTGTTATTTCTCATGTTTATGAAATGACTGAACGCATACACACCCAAATAAAAGTTACGAAACAATTAAGTGGAAAAAGCAAAATGGAAGTTATAGGTTAATAGTATTTTATTTTTTATTGCGATTATTTAACATTAAAAGAATAGAACCTACTGCAAGTACAGCACCTAACCCGGAACAAAAACCGCCTAAAAATGCATTATATTTAAAAAGTTTAATACTAAAAATTGCAAGCAGCGAGCCGAAAATTGCGAGTATTAAATATTTTTTTGTATGTGATTTACTATTCATATTATTGATAATTACTATATTTATTGAACTATTCCAAATTAAATTTTTCAAATTTCACTCTATATATTCGCATTTTAACCAATAAAAAAGCCAAATCAATTCGCATTTATAAATTCAATATGCTTTGTATAAAACAATTTTTTCTGAAAATGAGAAAATAAACGTTTGAAATTATTTTTTTAATATATAAATTGTATATCCAAACCACTAATAACCTTTTCTGTTCTACATCCTACTAAAATACCGCCTTTGGCAACACTGTAATCTAAACAGATAGCTTTTGTGTTGTCTATTGTTGGGAAGCCTCCAAGCCAATAATGACCAAAAAATACATATTTATTATCATCGTATAAATAATATTCAAGTCCACTTGGTATTTGTTCATTTATCATATCATTAGGACATCCAAGCAAAATCTGCCCAAATTTTTCACGTTCTTTTTTATTGCTCCACCATTTCACCCGGCATTCCGTTCTTATCGTACCATCTTTATCTGTAAAAAATTTACCACAAGGTAATTTTGCTTCTTTTCCTTTTAAAGTTTCTTCAATAATATTATATACTCCACCTATATTGTCTCTATCTGTTGCAAGTGATAAGAAATCTTTATTTATGCCTTTGTAATTATTTTTTATCCAATTAATATGTAATATATCCCAACAAGCATGAACAACTCTAAAATCGTCATTTTCGTAGTAAAGTGGCAATTCTTTAAACCAATTTAAAAAATAATCCCATTCAGTTGAGTACTGTTTAAATTGTTTTAGTGTTTCTAAATGTTGTTCAATTTCTTTCAATGAATGTTCCCTGAAAAATCCACCTTTTTCTAAATGAGGCGTGTGAAAACAAATTGCATTATACTCATGATTTCCCATTACAGCAAAGGCATTACCTGCATCACACATATCTTTTACTAAATGAAGTGTTTCTCTAATTTTTGGACCTCTATCAATAAAGTCTCCTACAAATATTACTTTTCTGTTATCCGGATGACAATATACACCAGCTTTTCTTATATATTTCATCTTTTGCAATAGTATCTCTAAAGCATCGGCATGTCCATGAATATCTCCAATTATATCATACATATTGTTTTTTTATTCGCAAAATTTTATACTTATTTTTTATATGCTGCCGCTCCTCTTATAAACTGTACAGCACCAAAAATTATAGCACCCCAAAACATGTAATAAGTACCGCCGCCTTCTGCGGCAGCCATTGAAACAAATGTAACTACAGTGCCGCCAATGCACCATAAAGCACCGTAAAGCATATCTTTATTTGCTTGTTTATTTTTCACCTCTCTAATCTGTGCTTGAAGATTTTGAACTACTGCTATAGCACTTTCGCTATCAATACCCTGATTGATTAGCGAGTCTATTACTTCTTGCTCTGTCTTTTTCTCTTTTACTAAAAGTTTAACAGCATAATCATACACCTCATTTATTATTTCCTGTTCGGTTTTACCATTCGTTTCTATACTTTGGAGCTGGTAGTTTCCATTTTATGTAGTATTTAGTTTTTATAAATTGTGTTTTCATCTATATTCTGTAAATGTAAAAAATATTATTATTTAAACAAATTAAATTTTTGATTATTTCCAAAATATTATTATTTAATGTAAAAAGTAGAGATGCGTTGTATTTAGCTAACTTTGTACTTTTAATTTTCAATTTACACCTATACATAAACTATTTTAATATTTAAAATAATGAATTATACTGTTAAGCCTAAAATAGTAAAATTTTTTATATTGTGTTTCTTCGTTATTAATTATTTTAGCTCCTTAGCACAAGATAATTACGAAATACAAGTTTACCCGTCTGAAACAATCTCTAAAAAAAGTACCATGTTTGAGTTGCATAGCAATATGGCGTTTGATGGTTTTCGCAAATCTGAAAATAATACCGTGCCAACCAACACAATGCAAAGAGAAACAATTGAAATTACACACGGAATAAATGATTGGTTTGAAATTGGATTTTATCTTTTTAATGCAATTGGCGACAATAAAAGAACGGGTTTTGTTGGTAGTCATATTAGACCACGTGTTAAAATACCTGATGCATGGCATTTGCCTGTAGGTTTAAGTTTAGGTGGCGAATTTGGATACCAGAATAAATCGTATGCTACCGATGACTTAACATTAGAAATAAGAGGAATTATTGATAAAAAGTGGAAAAAATGGTATTGGGCTTTCAATGCTGCTTTTGATAAATCGCTTAGCGGTATCAATAAAAATAAAGAATTTGAATTTGCACCAAGCTTAAAAGGTAGTTATAATATAAATGAAAAAATAGCTTTGGGCTTAGAATATTATAACTCAGCCGGTTCATTAACTCATTTTTATTCTTACGAACAGCAACAGCATTTGCTTTTTGCAGCAATAGACTTAGACTGGTCTCCAAAATGGGAATTTAATGCAGGCTATGGTATCGGATTTACATCAGCAACTGAAAATAAAATTATTAAAGTTATTTTAGGTTATAAACTTGGCAGATAACATTTTTTAATTACCATTCCTATAGCAATTTTGAAAACATCCTATCTCAATCTGTCAATTGATTTCACCAATTTTTCATCCTTATTAATACCCGAAATAGCAAGAAACAGAAAAACAATTGAAAAAGCAGGTAATAAAGAACCTATCATATATGTACCACTAATAGGCATCGGTTTTAATGGTTTTTCCATCTGTTCCCTAAGTAATACAGTACCAATAAAAATTAAATTGATAATTATTGAAATAATACTAATCCTTTTTTGCTTTTTACGGTTCTTAAACATAAAGATAGCTACTATAGGTAGTATAGTACAAATTAAAACAATTAACAGCGATATATAGTTATCATTTACACGTAATAGTTTGGGGCTTATAAAGGTAGTGGCATCAAACTGCCACTTATACAAATCAAAGTATAAAGTACCGGCACAAAATATGCCTGCCAAAAAAAGCCATAACGATTGAATTCTTTGTATCATCTAAAACTAATTATTATTTTATTTTCTCACTACCAAAATAGGGTTGCAAAGCAAGCGGAATATTAATTCCGTCATTGGTTTGATAATTTTCCATTAAGGAAGCCATAATACGTGGTAGTGCCAATGAACTGCCATTTAATGTATGTACTAATTGCGTTTTACCGGTTCCTTCTTTAAATCTTATTTTCATTCTATTTGCTTGAAACACTTCAAAGTTGGAAACCGAGCTTACCTCTAACCACCGTTCTTGAGCCGCACTATATACTTCAAAATCGTAGGTTAATGCAGATGCAAAACTCATATCACCACCACATAAACGTAATATTCTATAGGGCAAACCTAATAATTGTAATAAGTTTTCTACATGTGCCACCATACCATCAAGCACGCTATAACTGTTTTCTGGTTGTGTTAATTGTACAATTTCTACTTTGTCAAATTGATGCACCCTGTTTAAACCCCTAACATCTTTACCGTAAGACCCTGCTTCTCTGCGGAAACAAGGCGTGTATGCAGTCATTTTTACAGGCAGGTCTTGTTCGGCAATAATAGTATCTCTATAGATATTGGTAACCGGCACTTCGGCGGTAGGTATTAAATAAAAACCTTCTTCTTTAGTTACATACATTTGCCCTTCTTTATCGGGTAATTGCCCTGTACCATAAGCAGTGGCCTCATTTACCATATAAGGCGGATAATATTCTTTATAACCGGCATTAATATTATACTCTAAAAAAAATTGTATTAGAGCCCTCTGTAATCTAGCACCCTGTCCCATATATACAGGGAAACCACTTCCTGTTAATTTTGTACCTAATTCAAAATCTATAAGTCCGTATTTTGCAGCTAATTCCCAATGCGGCAGTTTATCTGCACCAAGTACGGGAATAATTCCTCCTGTTTTTATTATTTCATTCTCTTCCGGGGTTTTGCCGAAAGGCACAGTACTATGCGGCAAATTTGGCAAAACTATAATAGCATCAAATTGTTCTTTTTCTAATTCAGATAATTGGTTAGCAATTTCTTTTGCTTTTTCTTTATTCTTAGCTACGTCATTTTTTAATTCTTCGGCTTCCATTTTCTTGCCGGCAGCCATTAAATTACCAATATTTTTTGATGCAACATTTACTGCGGCAGAAATACTATCGTTTTCTACTTGCAGTTTTCTACGCTGTTCGTCTATATTAATAATTTTATCTACAAGGTCTAAATCTTTAAAATTCTTTTTTTTCAGACCGTCAAGAACTAAATCTTTATTCTGTCTAAACAATTGTATTGGCAACATACATTTTATATTTTACGGAACAAAGATAGAATAATTGAAACGATTTGCAGTAGTCTTTACTTATGACTTACTAAACCTTATTTTTTCATATACTTATTTAATATCTCAACAGTCAACGGTTTGCTAAAATACTCTAATACACTCTTGTATTGTTTCGTTCTGTCTATATCTTCATTATCAATAGAAGATGATAAAATAATAATCGGTGCATTTAATTCAGACAAATGATATTCATCTAAGAAATCCCAACCGGATTTTTCTGTAGGGAAATTTAGGTCTAAAAAGATAATACGATTGCTATAAGGTTGTATTTTTAAATAATTAATAGCAGGTTCTACACTTTCAAAAACACGAATAGGGGTATTTGGCATAAACATGGTAATTATCTGTTTATGTATTAAATTAGTTAGTTGGTCATCATCTATAAGACATATCTCCTTTATTTCATCTATTTCCTGTAATTTATCATTTAATGTTTTGCCTGTTTCCTGTATGTTTAAATTCGTATTAATTTCTGAAATTATATAGTTAATTTTATTTAATGGTGCTTCTATGTGGTTAAACAACGAACGAAAATCATCTATTGTATTTTGGGGTGATTTTCCTAAATTGAATAATAACATTATTTTCGAAAACTCATGCCTCAAATCGTGTGATGTGATAAATGAGAACTGCTTTATTTTTTCATTTTTTTGTTTTATTGCTAATTCATCATTTTTTCTTTTGGTAATATCCATTTCAATAGCCATATACCCTTCCGGTTCGCCATTTTTAAAAATAGGCTCTATTTTTAAGTCAACCCAAAATTTACGTCCGTTTTTGCTATAGTTAAGTATTTCTACCCTCGTTATTTCGCGTGTTTTTATTGCCTCATGCAATATTTCCATTGTTTCTATACTTGTTTCAGGTCCGTAAACAAGAGGCCCGGGCTTTTTGCCATAAGCTTCTTCAAGCGTGTATTCCGTTATTTTTGTAAATGCTTGGTTTACCCATGTAATACAACCGTTTACATCTGTAAGCACTAAAATATTACTCGTTTTATTTAATATTTCCGACAGTCGTCTTGATTCATTCAGTGCTTTTTCTAATTCTATGTTTTTCTCTTCTAACTGTGCATAATAATATTTCAAATTAGTAATATCAACTCCGTTTCCTAAAAACCCCTGAAAAATACCCAAAATATCTATTTGAGGTATGCCATTCATTTTAATCCATCTATATTCACCGTCATGCCTTCGCATCCTGAATTCAAAATTAATCTCTGCTTTATAGATTAATCCCCTATGCATACCAATAGTTACTTTCTGCAAATCATCGGGGTGAACTAAAGAAATCCAATCATTTTCAATTAATTCCTCGAAGCTTAAACCCGAAAAATTAATAAATGTTTTATTAAAAAAAGTGCGTTCCAAATTTTCATTTACTGTCCAAATAAACATGGGTGAGTTATCTGAAATTAAATGAAATTTTTTCTCGCTTTCAATTAATTGCTCTCGTCTTATTTTACTTGATGTTACATCGTGTATAAATACAGACATCCCTTCTTGTGTAGGATAAGTAGATACAGATAGCCATTTATTTAATGTGGGTAAGAACTCTTCAAATTCAATGCTTATTTTTTCTTTTTGAGTTTTATAATAATTTTTTTCAAAAAGTAATCCTTTTAATTCCGGAAAAATATCCCAAATATTTTTACCGATGAGCGTGTTTTTACTTTTGCGGATAAATTTCTCGAATGCACGATTTGCAAAAATAATTGTTCCTGTATTATCTAATGTAACAAATGAGTCTCTAATGCTTTCTAAAATGGACAAATTATCTTTTGCCATTTTTTTCATTTCTACCTCTACTGTTTTTATTGTTGTTATATTACAACAAATACATGTAATAATTTTTTGCTCGTCTTCTTTATTGTAAATTAATTGGGCTTTTAAATATTTTATTTTCTCTTCCTTGTTTATTATTCTAAATTCACTTTTAGATGAGCCATTATCTATTGCTTTCCTAATTCCTTTATAAAAAATTTCTTTATCCTCCGGTAAAATCGAATTAAAAAATAAATCTTTTTTTTCAATAATTTCAAATGCCGTATAACCCCATACATTTATGCATGAATCATTTATATAAACAAGGTCAAATTTTTCTATATCAATGCACCAAACTACATCACTAAAATTTACTAATGCATTAAATATATTTGGCATCAATTTTTTAATCATCAAAGATGGCATATTTAACAACTGTATTGCAAAAATAAGACATAAATAAGACTAAATAAAATAATTAGCGTATTTTTTGTATTAATTAATATTCTAAAACAAAAGAAACTGACCTAATTAGTCAGTTTCTTTGATATTTTTTAATAAAAAGAATTATTTCTTTGCAGGTTTTGTATCTTTTCCTGTAGTAGTTTTTTCTTTTTCGCAATTTTTCTTGTCTTTGCAGCAAGATTTATCACCACCTTTTTTCTTACAACAATCTTTTTGCTCTGCAAAAGAACCACCTGCTACCATTAAAGCAACAGCTAATAATAATGTTAGTTTTTTCATTTTTTTATAATTTAGAATTTAAAGGTAAGATTCTTTTAAATTATAAAATAGAAATTAAAAGAATTTTAACTTAACTAAAAAATGATTTTATTTCAACTATTTCACATTAGTGTTTTGACACTCTATAATCTGGCTCCACTCTTTTATGTAAGTCAACCACATCGGTAGCAAGAATAGTAACACCACCTTGTACAATATCGCCAATTTTAACATCTGTCTTTGTGCCTAATGGTAAATAAACATCTACTCTTGAGCCAAAACGAATAAACCCAAATTCTTGATTTTGAATGATAGGGTCTCCTGCCTGTACATAACAGCAAATACGCCTTGCAACAGCACCTGCTATTTGTCTTACTAATATATCATATTTACTATTCCCAAAAACAATTGTTGTTCTTTCGTTTTCGGTAGATGATTTGGGGTGCCAAGCTACAAGATAAAGACCCGGATGGTATCGCAAAAATTTTACTGTACCATTAATAGGGCTACGATTAATATGTACATTTAGAGGCGACATAAAAATAGAAACCTGTAATCGCATATCTTTAAAATATTCTGGCTCATAAACCTCTTCAATAACCACCACCTTGCCATCGGCAGGGGCTATTACATATTTACCACTCATGGTCATTTTCCTGTCCGGAAGGCGGAAAAACCAAACTACCCAAAACCAGAATGGTGTTGTAATTAAGTTTATTATAATAACTAACCATAAAACGGATGTAAGATAGTTTATAGTAAGAAAACCTATACCTAACCATAAAACAGACGCAATTGCAATAAATCTATATCCTTCGCGGTGTATCTTCATTTATACTTATTATTTTTAAAATCGTTTTTTTTAATGCATTATATATATTACATAAACATACGCAAAGGGTGCAGTAAACAATAAAGAATCAAAACGGTCCAATGCCCCTCCATGTCCGGGCATTAACGTACCTGAATCTTTTACATCTGCCATTCTTTTTAATTTAGATTCAAGGAGGTCGCCCAGAGTACCGGCAATCGTTGCACATAAAGCGAGCATCATCCAGTCTATTAAATGATAATTATTAGGCAATAGATTATATTTATTTGCCAAAAAGCCAAACAAAGTAGCTGCACCTACAGTTAAAACGATACCGCCAATTGTACCCTCTATTGTTTTGTTTGGCGATATATCAGTAAAATGTGTTTTACCAACAAAAGAACCTAAAATATATGCCATTGTATCGTTTGTCCATATCATTAGCAATAATGCCATTGGCAATACGGGGTCTTTCATACGTATTTGCAATAATAACAACATGGGTAATGCTATATACAATAAACCACCTGCACATTTTAGAACTGCTAAAAAAAATTCCTTCTTGGGTATTATACTTATAAACAATAAAATGGTAGGTATTATGGGCAATAAGACCCACATTAGTTTAGAAAACCAAAAAGACATTGTCCACTCGGAACTTTGTATATCGAATAAGTGATGCCAAAATAAATAGGGGTAAATGATACCAATACCTACCAATTGAATAAAATAAGGCAACCACTTAGGCCAATAGGAGCTTACATCTATTTTTTGCACAAGTTTAAAAAACTCGTGTAAACACAATACTTGTATTAGGCATATTAGAGCTAAAAAAGCCCACTTATTCCATAATAAACCGGTAAGCATTATTGCAACAAATATTACTGAACTTCCTGCTCGTTTATAAAACGTGGGTAAGTCTAATGGCATAGAACATTTTAAATTACAAAAAAAAACGCAAATTTAAGAAGCTTTTTTCAAGATTAATTTATCATAAATTTTTTTAGTACAATTTTTTTAAAATTAATGAATATTAATTTCAAAATTTCACAAAAATAGCTTTTAGTAGTTTATTTAGTTACTATCTTCTACTTTGTCAAATGAAAATACAATTTCTTTTTTATTTACCCTACCCCAATTAATACCCAAGGGACTTTTATATTTAATTAAGAAATAATAAGAAACAAGAAATAAAACAATACCTGCTATTGAATAGGGCAATAAATGTAAAACAGATGTATCGTTTAGAAAAGCTTTAATAGCAACATTATCTTTGCCTATATATGTAAGCACAATCTGTAAACCGTTAAAACTTATATGTGCAAAAATACTGCACCACAAAGAGCCGGTAATTGTATAAATAAGTGCCAATAATATGCCTGCAATAAAAATAGAGACAAAACCATATATATTAAAATGCATTATAGAAAATACAATTGCAGAAAAAAGAATAGGTACCGTTTTATTGGAGCTTTTACTTGCTGCCATTCTAAATAAAATACCTCTAAAAAACACCTCTTCACCAAGACCGGGAACTATTGCCATGATAAAAAATATCTTAATAAAATCGGCAAGCGTAGGAATTTTCAAAAATGCATTACGCATATCATCTCCCGACTGCTGCATGTTTTGAAAATAGGTACCGAAATTAATAGTACTAAACAATCCTTCTATTAATTGCAATACAGGCATTGCACCCAGCATAAACGTTACAGACAATAAAATATTTATTTTATTTTTTGGTATTTGCAACCCCAAATATTGTAGTGGCTTTGCAGAAAATAAAAAAGCAAAAACCAAACCACAAACTAAAAATATGAACACACTTAATACTCCTTGTACAATTATAGATGCATTTACTAAACCTGCCGGACTATTTTGGTCTATATTCTGTATTGCTTCTATTTTATAACCACATAATAAGGGTAACAATGCACTCATTAATACTACTGCACCATAAAATAAGATTGTAAACAATAAGAAAAGAACTAGAAGCTGCATACCCAAGATAAAGAACGAAAAAACTTCATTATATATAGCTAATTAAGGCAAC
>CAIYTT010000188.1 GCA_903929195.1 uncultured Bacteroidota bacterium | reverse complement strand
TTTTTTGTAAAAAAAGTAATAAAAACAAACTAATAGTACTGAAAAGGGCTACCCAACTCTTATGGGTATGCTTTGCCAATCAAGTTAGTATTAACCATTACAGGGCTTATTAATAAGGAGTCGTAAGTGGCGGGTGTAATGGTAATTTTGCCGCTTCTAAATCCACGCGATGTGTATAAGCCTAATGCATTTTGTCCCTTAATATTGGTATAGGTGGGTTCTATTTCATTACCAGTAAGTCCGGTACCTTGCGATAATCCTATTTGGTAATAGGTATAATAATCGTAAGAACCTAAGTAAATGAAAATATCGCATCTGTCAATAAGTCTAAATGTATGTGCAGGTGCATTGCCCATACCTGTTGATAATGCATTATATAAATATTTATTACTTGCTTTAAAATCTATATAAGTACCGTTAGATAATGCTTGGTAACCTAAATTATAATCATAATAATTAGGTGTTTTTGTTTTGGTTACAGAATTAGAATCTAACCAATTGAAACGAATGATACATTGTGAAACCCCAACAGGAGTAGTATAGTTATTAAAAGAAAAATTAGAAGGTGAGGTATAAGAACCTGTAATTTCAAATACTTTACCCGGAATTGTAGTGCTAAAGTCCATACCATAAGCATTACGTACAGAGTCATCAAATAGTTGCAATGTAAATAAAGTGGTGTCTTTATCATTAATAATAGGTGCATCGGCAGAGTCAACTTGTCCGGTAGCTACATTTGTAACAACAATACGATAAATATAATTAGGGTCTAATGTATTCTTGAATTTATAAGCATAGTTTGGCGAATTAAAAAAAGTACCTGTTTCCTTTATATAACCTTCCGTATTTAAATCCACCCTATTCAAGTGTATAGAATCCCATAAGTTATTGGAGAAGTCGTATCTTTTAATTGTAACATTTAAATTGTTATAAAAGCTGGAATCAGCAGTTTTAGCCATAGTTAGCGCACTTTTGTTTTCGTCTAAAAAGGCTTTTTGAATCCGAATGTAATGTGCAGTATCTTTTTGGTCGAGCATGCCAAATATTACTGTAATATTTTTATAAGGTGCGGCAGTATTAAATTTTTCAGAACAACTTGAAATTAAAATTAATACAATCAGGATTATTGGAGAAAAAAGTTTTTTCATGTAAAATGCAAAAATATATTGTAATACAAAGGTAATCGTTTAGTTGATTTATTATTTTTATTAAAAGTTAAAAGGTATTTAAAGCCATACTGCTGTTTTTATATTTTAAGGTGATTTTTCCATACTGTTTTCTGTCAATTGCTCATAATATCTTATATAGTATTATCTTTGTAAAAAAGTATTAAAAAGTATGGCTTCGGAAACACGAGGATATAAAATTGTATTGTTTACCATATTTACTTTGTCTGTTTTTACTATTGCTGTATTAGAGGTTAGTCATATTAGTAATTTCGATTGGTGGAGGCTGAATCATAAAGGGGATGAGGGTTATTTTTACAGCAATGAAAGAGACGGAGTAGCTTATAGGGGGGAAATATATGCCGAACATTTAAAAACAAGAGACCAAATAGTAGCTGAGATGGCAAGAACTACTATGCAGTTTTATGAAACAAAATATAGTTTTGGTGCAGTACCTGTTGGCAATGTTGTAAAACATTCATTCAGGTTTAAGAATACAGGTCAGTTCCCATTAATGATAGCTAAGACAGACGTTTCTTGTGGCTGTACAGTTCCAGAGTTTCCCCAAGATGCAATTTCACCGGGTAGCGATGGCGAAATAAATGTGGTATATACGGCAGCCGGTAATGGTTTGCAACAAAAAAATATAATAATTCACGCCAATACAAACCCCGAAACTATATCAATAGGTATAGAAGCAGATGTAAGATAATATGGATTCAATAGTAGTTTCGCCTATAAATAAAGTAAAACAGTATTTGTCGCTTGTTAAATTTAGCCATACTTTATTTGCTTTACCTTTTGCAATAATTGGTTTTGTTCTTGGGGTAGTTAAAATGCAACAGCCGTTTAATGTTTTACTTTTTTTTAAAATGTTGCTTTGTATGGTTTTTGCACGCAGTGCAGCAATGGCATTTAACAGGTATTTAGACAGAACTTATGATGCACTGAACCCACGAACAGCAAAAAGAGAAATTCCGGCAGGCATCATTAAACCGACTCAAGCATTATTGTTTACCATAATAAATTGTTTGCTTTTTATATGTACTACATGGTTTATAAATATTCTTTGTTTCTATTTGTCTTTTGTTGCGCTGTTTGTAATTCTATTTTATAGCTATACAAAACGTTTTACGGCTTTATGTCATTTTGTGTTAGGTATAGGTTTGGCATTAGCGCCAATTGGGGCCTATATTGCAGTAACAGGCGAATTTAAATTATTACCTATTCTTTTTTCTTTTTCGGTTTTAACATGGGTTTCCGGATTTGATATTATTTATGCTTTACAAGATGAGTCTTTCGATAAAAGCCAGCAGTTGCACTCCGTGCCGGCTGCAATGGGTACAAAAAGTGCTCTGTTATTATCTATTATTATACATGTTTTTTCTGCTGCATTTGTTATTTGGGCAGGCATAGAGGCTAAAGAAATTTTTAACTGGCTTTATTGGTTAGGTACAATTATATATATATCCCTATTAAGCTATCAACACTTATTAGTAAAACCAAATGATTTAAGTAAAGTAAATATTGCATTTGCTACTACTAATGGTATAGCAAGTGTGGTTTTCGCCCTATTTACTATCTTATCTGTTTTCATCCGTTAATATTTTAATACTTAAAATTCATATTTTGAATTTTCAATTTTGAATTTTGATTTTGTAAAAGGTATATTTGCGGACTAAATAAAAATATGAAATTCGACAGAGCAGCATTAAGGAGATTTATAGTTTTTAATCGCTTACCAATAGCGATAGTTTTAATATTATTGGGCTTTTTAATAGGTTTTAAAGTACACGGTGGATGGTGGATGGCATGGATACCGTTTTTAATTGCTGTACTAATGGTTATTGCTCACTTTTTGTTGGGAACAATGACATTGATACAAACATATATAGAAACCGGAGACATGGAAGGTGCACAAAAGGTGCTAAGTAAAATAAAATACCCTAATTTATTATACAAGCCTATCAGGTCATCTTATTATATGGTTCAATCCAATTTTTCGGCTATTGGTGAAGATTTAGATAAAGCAGAATCGCAATTAAAGAAAAGCCTTGAAAACGGTATGCCTGAAAAAGAATTTGAAGGTACAGCCTATTTACAATTAGGTGCAATTGCTTATAAAAAAGGAAACACAAAAGAAGCATTAGAGCATTTGCGTAAAGCAGTTAAAATAGGTTTGCCCGATGCTGATAATTCTGCTCAGGCATATTTACAGTTGTCAAGTATTTGCATACAACGCAGAGATTTTAAAAGTGCTAAAATATATTTCAATAAAGCAAAAGCTGCAAAGCCAGCCAATGAACAAATAAAAGCACAGATAAAGGAAATGGCTACCTATATTGCAAGAATTCCGGGCTAATACTACTTATTTTTCAAGGCAATCTTATTGTATTATTATTTATATTTAATGATAGCAGGGATAATCTTTTGATAATATAAAGGTCCATTATTGTGTTATTTTTTCAATGAGATAAACTTTAGGCATTTGTTGACGTTTTGCATACTAATTTTGAGCAACCCAACAATTTATTTGAAATAATTTTGCCTTGATGAGGAAAAAACATCTACTCTTATTTTTTACTGTATTTTCTTACTTATTAAGCTGTAAAAGCAATAATAATAATTTTGTTATTATAGGTAATATTACCGGTATGCCGGAACAGAATGTTGTTTTGGAACAATTAAGTGCCAATGATGTAATAACAATATTAGACTCAGTAAAATCTGATAAAGACGGTCATTTTGAATTCTCTGAAATTGCAAATGAAATCGGCTTATATCGCTTGCATTTTAAATCTCATAAATTTATTTTATTGTCTATAGATAAAGGAAATCTAAAAATTATAGCCGATTGGAATACTATTGAAAATTATAATGTATTAGGGTCTCCTGCATCCGAAAATCTAAAAAAATTGATTGTTGCTTATAGAGAACAAATGAGGGATTATAATACGATGAGTGTGGTATTAGATACATTAAAAACAAGAGGTAATGATAGCACCTTAAATGTAGCTAAAAAAGATTTTGAAGATATGAAGGTTAATTTTACTCGTTTTATAGAAACCTATTCAGATACTACTCCTTATTTGCCAAATGCAATTTTTGCTGCTCGTATTTTAAACCCGGTTACTGAAGGTAAGTATTTAGATTTGTTTACACAATCCCTTACTCGTAGGTTTCCGAATACTAAAATGACAAAGGACTTTACTGAATATTATTTGAAAGTAATATCTAAAAGTGTGAAATTGCCTAAATTGCATAAAGATATTGCTGTAAACGATTTGGTATCTGAAATTAATTTACCTACTCCGGAGGGTAATTTTGTTGCTCTTTCTTCTTTAAGAGGAAAATATGTACTCCTAAATTTTTGGGCAGGTTGGTGTGAAGAGTGTAGAACGGAAAATGCAAATATTCTCTCTGTTTATAATAAATTTAATACAAAAAACTTTACGATATATAGTGTTTCTTTAGATGAGAAAAAAGAAGAATGGAGTAAAGCTATTATTGAAGATAAGCTAAACTGGACTCAAGTTAGTGATTTAAAAAGAATGGAATCGCCGATTGCTTTGCAATATAATGTACAGGCAATTCCTGCCAATTTTTTAATAGACCCAAGCGGAAAAATAATTGCTATAAATTTACATGGCTCTAAACTTACCGACAAATTAAACGAGTTACTAAAGTAAGATATTTCCCAAATAAATGAAAATGTTTATTTATCTATCTATTTAATCCCAAATAATATTCTTTAGTAATTCGTAAAACCGATAGCAATCTTCAAATGTATTATAGAGTGGAGTAGGGGCTATGCGAATTACATTTGGTTCTCTCCAGTCTGCAATTACACCATTATTAGTTAGTATTTCAAAAACTTTTTTGCCATTGTTAGCAAATAAAAGCGATAACTGACAACCTCTGCGTTCGGGTTCAACAGGTGTAATTATTGTAAAATTTAAATTTGTGATGCCTTTCAGTAAAAATTCAAGATAGCCTGTAAGACGGATACTTTTCTCGCGAAGGCTCAACATATTTGTTTTGTCAAAAATATCTAAAGCTGCATTATGTGCAACCATATTGAATACAGGAGCATTGCTCATTTGCCAGCCTGCTGCACCCGGTTGTGCAATGAATCCTTTTGTCATTTTAAATCTCGATGTTTCATCATTGCCCCACCAACCGGCTAATCTGGGTACATTGGGGTTGTTGCCATGTTTTTGATGCACAAAAATACCACCAACGCCACCCGGGCCGGAGTTTAGATATTTATAAGAACACCAGCAGGCAAAGTCAACATCCCAGTTATGTAATTCTAATGGTACATTGCCAACTGCATGTGCAAGGTCGTAACCGGCAATTGCACCTACATTATGAGTGGCTTTGGTTATTTTTTCCAAATTAAAAAATTGACCTGTATAGTAATTTACACCACCTATCATTACCAAAGCTAGCGCATCACCAGCTACATTAATAGCATCAATAAAATCTTCATCATCAATTAAATAATTGCCGTCTTTGGGTTTTATTTCTATAATAGCTTCTTCAGGGTTTAAACCATGTAATCTTACCTGTGTTTCTATCGCATATTGGTCGGAAGGAAATGCACCGGCTTCCATTATTATTTTATATCTATTAGGTGTTGGTCTATAAAAAGACAACATTAACAGGTGTAGATTTACAGTAAGTGCATTCATAGCAACCACTTCCTCTTTTTTTGCACCTACAATTTTTGCTAATCTTTCCGAAAATAAGTGGTGATAAGAAAACCAGGGTAGGGTGGCTTTAAAATGTCCTTCAACGCCATAATTTGCCCAGTCGCTCAGTTCTTTTTCCATTAAAAATGCAACACTTTTGGGTTGCAGTCCCAAAGAGTTGCCACATAAATAAATTACATCTGCATTATGATGCTGTGGTATATGGAATCGTTCTTTAAATGGGTATAAAGTATCAATACGGTCTTCATTTTGGGCAAAATCAAGGGAGGTAATAAAACTATTTGGCATCTTTAAGCTGTTTTATGCAAAAGTAATATTGCTTTATTACAAAAGCTAAATGCAATACCTCTTATTTTACTTAAACCTTTTTACGTAATATATTTTTGAATTTAGATTCGTAAAAACATTTTTTTATTTACCCAAGAAACTTGATTAAAATATCGTCATTAATAGGAGTAGAAATAATTTATTGAATTAATTATATTGATAAAATTTAATA
>CAIYTT010000187.1 GCA_903929195.1 uncultured Bacteroidota bacterium | reverse complement strand
CTTTTTGTAAGATGACTGCAACAAAAGAATATATTTGTTATTGCAAAGGTTTGTATGTTTTTTGAATAAAAAAAATAAAATTTCAAAAAATTGTTAAATTATTTGAAAATAAGGTAACTTTGACCTGTATAACTACAAATTCCTTAATAGTCGTGAAATGAAATTAGGGTTAAAAATGAATATAAAATCTATTGAGCCATTTGATAAATCGATGGTAGTAAGTTATGGTAAAAGACTTTCGGAAACATTAACTCATATCGTTTGCGAGAGGCTATTGGTTGATAAAATTAAATTGAACATTACATCTGTCAAATAAGAATTAGAGTTCCTTAAAAGAATTCCAATAGGTTAAATGATGTTTGATCCGTTAGAAGATTATTGAATAAAAAAGCCCTGTTACCAGGGCTTTTTTATAAATCGCTTTTTTAAGCAAGAATTAATTAGCTTCTTCTTCAGAATGAACCAACTCATTTACAAATTTCGCTACTGCTGCAATGCGCTCATGGTTCAATGCATAATGGATGAATTTGCCGTCACGTTCTGTGATAACGATGTTAGCACGACGTAAAATAGCTAAATGTTGTGATGCTACCGATTGCTCTAAACGCAATTTTACATAAATGTCAGTAACATTCATGCGTTTGTTTTCTTCTAACAATTTCACAACTTGCTGACGAAGTTTGTGGTTGATTGCTCTCAAAGTCATAGCTGCATTCTTTACAGCTACATAATCTAATTTAATGTTTTCGTTAATTACCAGAGTGTTCGCTGATACGTTCTTTTCCATTAATTGTAATTTTGGATGTTAAATGATAAATGTTTCTTGTTTATATTTTAAGTATTGCTACCTGAATATTTTGCAAACATACTCAATTAACGAGATATGAAAGCAATTATTAATCATATTTAATGTTAATATATAGTTAAAGTAAATTAATAGAATACTTAAATACTCTGTATTTAATTGATATTCAATTATTTATGTGTATAAACTTGCTTCAAATAAAAAGGTTCTAAATTTGAAAAAATTTCAAATTTATTATTTTCATATTGTTTGAATGCAAAATCTGCCCAAAAAATAAAATCGATTTTTGTATCAAAATCAATCTCTAATGTATTGATATTCAATGATTTAAGTAAATCATCATCCACATTTGTAATACAATATATTTTTTCTTCAACTTTAACACTTTTAGTTAATTCTTCTTCATAAATATGCTTTTGCTCTAATGCATATTCACCATTTGAATTACAAATAAAGATAAAATACTCTTTTATTCTTGCATTCAGTAATGTAATGTATTTATCGAATGTATTGCCGTGTTTTTTATGTGCATTTAAGGCTAGTAATTCTAATCTACCATGCATTATTAAGGGTATATCTAATGCATAACAGATACCCTTTGCAGTAGCTAACCCTATCCTTAATCCGGTATAAGAACCGGGTCCCCCACATACTGCCAATGCACTAAGAGCATCAAAGTTTATATTGCAAAGTTGCAATACTTCACTTATCATCGTATTTATATAAGTGGCAGTATTGTTTATTTCTGTATTTGTTTTAATAGCTACAAGATTTCCATCACAACTAATAGCAATAGTGCATAAATCGGTAGCCGTATCAATATGTAATAAGTAGTTCATTTATTTAAGCAAAGATAAGTACTGTGATTCATTAGCCAATGCTGATAGCATAAAACTTATATTGGCGGTGTATTGCTCACTTTTCTATTTGGAAATTGCTCAATCGCAGTCGTCATTTTGTAATGAAATGCAGTCTCTATTTTTCTTTGCGAGGAAATGAAATAGAGAAATCTGCCTGACATAACACTTGTTTTTCAAACCATCTCTAAAATAAACAGATTTCTTCATTCCCCATCAAAATGGGTCTCCATTGCGAAATGACGACCAGAATATTTACGACCAAAAATAATAAATAAAATTGTTTCATTTTATTTACATAATTAATTTTCAATAATTACTTTCTTCTTTGAGCTCTCTCATATTGCAAAGGCATATTAAAAGTTTGGTCTAACTCCAAGGCTGCATTTATGGGAAAGTAAGGATTTCTTAATAATTCTCTTGCCATAAAGATAAGGTCTGCCTCTTGGTTGGCTAAAATTTCTTCGGCTTGGGTAGCACTTACAATAATACCTACGGCCCCGGTAAGCACACCTGTTTTACGTACAGCAGCGGCAAAGGGTACTTGGTAATTAGGCTTAGCACTAATTTTGGCATAAGAAACCACAGCCCCCGACGAGCAATCTATTAAATCGATACTTTTCTCTTTTAGTACTTGTGCTAATTTTACCGAGTCCTCAATTGTCCAACCGTTTTCTGCCCAGTCGATAGCAGAAATACGAACAAATAAAGGTAAATCATTGTGCCAAACAGTTCTTATTGCCTCAATAATTTCTAACAAAAAACGTATTCTGTTTTCAAATGTACCACCATACTTATCGTTGCGTGTATTGCATAGTGGCGACATAAACTGATTGATTAAATACCCGTGTGCTGCATGTATTTCTATTATTTCAAAACCTGCCTTTAAAGCTCTCAATGCAGCCGTTTTAAAGTACGTTACAATAGTTGCAATTTCTATTTGTGTTAATTCTAGTGGTGTGCCTTTGTCATTAGCAAAAGGTATGGCACTTGGTGCTACCGTATGCCAGCCACCTTCTGTTACAGGTATTAGCTTATCACCCATCCACGGTTGTGTAGTACTTGCTTTACGTCCGGCATGTGCAAGTTGTATGCCCGGTACACTACCATTAGTGCTAATAAAATCAGTTATTCTTTTTAAAGGTTCAATCTGTTCGTCGCACCATAAGCCTAAGTCATAAGGCGATATTCTGCCTTCCGGGCATACTGCGGTAGCTTCTGTAAAAACGAGACCTGCACCACCAACAGCTCGTGTACCTAAATGCACCAAATGCCAATCGTTAGCAAAGCCATCGGTTGCACTGTATTGGCACATAGGCGAAACAACAATGCGATTTTTTAAGGTAACACTTCTTATTTTTAATGGGCTGAATAAAATAGACATGCTTAATAATTAAGCTGCAAAGATATTGAACTTGGAAATAGAATAATGCAAGAAGGTGAATGCAGGAATTCCTGTTTCCATAAGGAATATTATTGTTTTGTATAAAGTTAATAATAGTACAAGCAACCTCCATTAATTACTCTCACAGTATTTCAGTAGTTTAATTTCAGTTAGTTCGCAACCAATATACCAATTACCTAATTCTTCCTTACCTGTTTCTCCGGGTTTTAAAAAGAAAGGTTCTTGCCCTTCATTTGGTTTATTATATTCATCAAGAGAGGAATAAGCAAATTTTCCGTCAACTGTAGAACTTCCGGTATTTTTTAGTTGATAAAACCCGTAATCAAAAGCATCGTCTGTCATTGAATTTACAATATTTAAATTTCCTATATTATCGGTAGCAGATATACCTGATGCCATTTTTTCTATTGATTTACATTTCGATTTTTTTGAAAAGCGAATTTCAAGTGTTGTGCCATCAATTTTTACCCATTCGCTCCACCTTTGAGCCGAATTTAAACTGTGTTGAGATAAAGTATTAGATAAAGGAGTACCAATAAAATAGGTGCTTTCGTTTAAATCAATACATTTTTTTGATGTTGGTTTTATCTTTTTTGTATTAATATCTATTTTAGTATGTAGTTTCTGTTTCTCATTTTCTCTTGACTTACGTTCGGCATTTTTTTTGTCTATTAAAGACTGTTTCGTTGGTCCGTTATTATTAGTGTTGTTATTAGTATTTGAAACGGTTTCATTTCCATCATTTTGATTACTACTACCCCCATCAATACTATTGCCACCATTGCCATTGCCACTGTTGCCACCACTATTATAACTCCCACTACCAATATTGCCTACAGCTTCCTGTTCCATAGTATTTACTTCAGGTAATACAGATTCTGAGCAGCTGTATATTTTTGTTGTATAACAATCTAAACCACCTACCGACCCATGACCTGAACATAATTGCAATGCATTATTTAAATTTTTTACCATCATATCTAAGAACATTAATAAACCCTCTTTATTATTGCATCTAAAATTATATTCAACACCCCATGCACCGTATATGGCTTCTTGTATATCTAAATCTCTCTGACAACTCGTATTTACCCTAAATTTTGGCTTGTTACGTTCTACTTCATTTCGGTCTTGTGTATTACATGCTGGCATACCTCCACCGGTAACATAGCTATTTTTCAATAATTTAATTACAATATTTCTATAATAACCATCATATTTTATACCTTGTGCAAGGCAATTAATGGAAACAAAACAAATTAAAATCACTATAAAAAATCTTTTCATACGTAAATGGTTATAATACTAATCTATTTTTTTACCTTCAATGTTATTTTTATTGGCATATAAATTATACTCTAATTTCAATCCTGTTTGACCGTCTAAGTATTTGTTTATATTTAAAGTATAGCTATAACTAAAACTTTTAGTACCCCGTTTATTGTAGTTAACTACATCAATATCAAATTCAATTTTTGGTTCATTATCATTGGTAAAAAAACTAATACTATAAAAACCATCATTACCGGAATTTACAGATGAAAGCACTTTATTCGTATTTCTATCTTTAACTGATATAGTAGCCTCGTCTGCAATAGAATTATTGTAATAAACCTTGCCAAATATGTTTATTTTTCTGTTTTGGGCATAAGTTGTAGATATAGTAAGCAAAATAAAAAGCGAAATAAATGCAATGTGTTTCATGGATTTGGTATTAAAATTAATTTAATCAGCAGTTTCATTTAATAATTTATGGAAAGTAAGTTTTGATATAATAGTTACATATTCTTTTTCAGCTTTTTTATATACATCATCATCGGGAGTAAATTCTTCTCTATTAAACTTTTTCCTCCAATCATCTTGTGCTGTTAGCAAACCGCTGAGTATTTCGGAACGCTCTTTATATGCCAAACTTTTACTTGAATAATTTTTTGGGTCAAGTCCTTCATTATAGCTTATGGTAGATTCATAAGAAAAGTCTTTTAATTCATCAAAAACAACATTTTTTTTCACTATATCAAATAATTTTACAGAAAGAGTTATTTCCCATTTTTTTGTTCCTTTAACTTTTGTATAACTGCGAGAGCCGTCGGTATAATATCTTTTTGCAGAATGGTAACCGTCTCCAAATGTATTTTTTACGTCTTCCGTTTCATAAGTTACATGGTATGCTGTTGCTTGATGCCTTTCTAATTGTGGTTGTAACGATTTCATTTTAACAACTTTACATATTAAAACATAATTTAAATTTAATTCCAAGATAGAGTTAAGTTTTTTACCTAAATCAACGGGATTTAATTTTTCTAATGATTCTTCTGTCATATCATTTTTAAATAATGCACTTTCAAACTCCCTTTGATTCATCATGTGGAGAAAAGGATTGTTTTTTGCATTGACTTTATCTGTAATTTTTTTTCCGAATTCGGGAGAAAAATTGTTTTGGTTATCCCCTCTTAATGGTGGTAAGAATATTTTTTTTCCTCCTTTATCTACACAAGATTTCATTAAATTTACGGCTACTTCATAATTACAATTATAGGTTTTAGCAACATCAATAGAGCTTTGTGCTTCGTTATATGCAGGTATCCATTCTGCATTTGCATATTTCTTTTGGGCAGCTTTTAACATTTTTGTGTATTGTTCGCAACCTTTATTCTTAATTGCAACTGCTATTTTATCTGATAAACCTTGGCTTATATTTATTTTCCTATCTAATCCATCTTCTTCTTTGTTCATAAACAAAACTTTTACGGCATCAATTGTGCTACTTGTATTTTTCCAAAAATTAGTATAGTCATCAATGTTTGCAGTATTATTATTTTCAAGATTTTTAAGAGAGTAGGCTGCAATAGTTTCCAAGGCTTTATTGCAAACATCTATAGATGGGTATAGAGTTTGTTCGTCTATTTTCTTCATTTTATTGTTTGCAAAATCAAAATCTGCAATCAGTTTCTCAACATTATTGTTCGTTAAATCTGATTTTACGGGTTCATACCATTTTTCTATTAATATTTTTCCTACTCTTTCACTCCCTTCAAATGCTTTATCTCCTTTTTTTCCTCTAAATAATCTTCCTGCCAAATGGTCATTTGATTTCCTGTAGGCACTAGAATAACTATCGTACGCTTTTTCATATTCTTGTTTATCTTCATAAAAGATACCCATTTCTAATGATGACTTTGCCGATTGGCTTTTTGCTGTAAAAGTTGCAAATAAAAATGCACTTAAAAAAAAGAAAGTAAATTTAGTCATTGTCATTTGTCATTTAGTTTAAATAAATAAAGTGCGAAAATAACATACTTTTGTTATGAACAAAATAGTTACTACATAACAAAAGGAACAAATAATATATTTTTTATTTTTGCAAATAAGTTGGCTTTGTTTTTCGATTTTTTTTATAGCTACAGCTATTAATTTAATATTTTTTATATAACATCTATCAGTCATAAATATAATAAATATTCACCTAATTTAGTTATAATAAAAATTTAAGCCTGATATTTGTAAAATATGCTCTAAATTTACGTTTTTTATTGTATTCGTTTAACGTAATTCTTATAAAAATAGACTGTATGAAATACATATTAAGTAGTTTATTGGTTCTATGCTTTTTTTTAAATGCATCGGCTGAAAACAAAAAGAAGCCTATTGCTAAAAACAAAGTAAATGCAGAAAAGAAAGCACCTGCAGAAACCACTAAAGGTGTTAAAAAGCCTAAAAATGACCTTACAAGAGCAAAATTGAAGGGCAACATTAAATCGGTTACAGAAATGAAATATAAAGTATCAGGCACAGATAGTGCATATAAATACAATATTGTTTCTAAGAATGTACATAACTATAATGAAAATGGTAACGAAACTGAAATTATGAACTATGATGAAAATAATAAGCTTCGGGGCAAAGCAACATTAAAATATAATAAAGCCGGCAAGCTTGCAGAGCATTACACTACAAGCGATGAAGGAACAATATATAAAAATGAAACTTATGCCTATGATAGTAAAGGTAATAAAAGTGAATTGGATTATTATAATACAGCAGGTGCATCTGCCGGTAAAGCATTGTTTAAATACGATGATAATGGAAATATGATTGAGGTTACAGAATACGAAATAGACAGCACAATAAAACTAAAACACACTAATAAATATGACAAAAAAGGAAATAAAATAGAAGAGAAGTTTTTTAAGCCAAATGCTAAAGCTAAAAAAGGAAATACTGTCTTATTTCAACGTGTAACTTACAAATACGATAATGCAGGCAATAGAGTTGAAGAAAATGTATATTCCGGCAATAATATTTTAGAGTCTAAAGTAACATCGCAATACAACGAAAACAACGAAAAGACAAGTGAAAAAGAGGATATTAAAGCACAAAAATTGCAAGTAAATTATTCTTGGAAGTACGAACAGAAAGATGAAAATGGTAATTGGCTACAAAAAACACTATTCGAAAACAATAAACCAACCGAAATGGTGCAGAGAAAAATAAAATATGCAAAAGATGCAGTAGAATAAAATTCTATTTCAAGTCTAACTTAAAAGGCGATACGACTATTCTCGGCTCAATATAAACGGGCAGTACTTTTTTACCATTTGGGTCTTTCATTAATACCCATGTACCTTCTGCTGCTGCCGGTGAAAATAAGCCATTAGGGTCTGCTTGTGGCAATACCAAATATGCATAACCCCCACCTTTGCCCGAATACTCTATTTTTTGAGGATTCGTAAACTGTGTAGCATACGGAATCCCATAACCTATTGTTTCACCAAAAAAAGTTAATTTACCCGTCATTTCGCTATATGTGTAGGTATAAGTAGTTAACCCTTCTTGGTCTCTAAGTTCCAAAATATCTTTAAGCATTTTACGCTCTCTAAAATTCTTAATATTTGGCATACCTGTTTGTGCTGAACCTTCTTTTAGTAATCGTTCTTGCTGTTCTTGTTGTATGTCATCTGCTGTAGGTGGGGTGTCGCAAGAAATGATAGACGAAACAAAAACGATAATTGCAAGATAAAAGCTATATTTTATGCTATTTTTCATAAATAATTAATTAATCGTACTCGTTTTTTATTTACTTTTTTGTTCGTCTTTTAATTTGTCAATAAACGTTCGTAAATCTTGTGGCAATTTCGTTTCATCAATTTCTGCCGCTCTGTGCAATATAATAGAGGCTAATGCTGTTTTATGGGTACTATCCGCTTTTATATATTCAAATTGCATGTTTTGTAATTCCTGTACCATGCCGTCTTTATATGATTTGGTATTTTCAAAAACCTCTCTTCTTACGTTTTCTTCCTTAGGTGCAAAATATTTATATAAGAAAAAGTCGTTACCCTCTATAAGCCATATTAAACCAAAAGAACTAATAACAACTAGAATTACAATGCTAAATATTTTCAATTTATTCATAATAAGAATTATTTAGATTTTGAACATCACTTAATATATACAAAGGTAATATAATTTCTTAAATGTAAATTGTTTGATTTGTTGTAATTATCAATTGAATGTATATTTTTCTATCTAATTCTACCCAATTAAGTTAATTAAAAAACACATATATACGCTATTTCCAAACAAATTCATGACTATTTTGTCAATATACTAAAAAGAATTAATCGTTAAAATCCGGGTTTTGTCATGTTTTCTGCCAATTTTACAGACAATAAATAATGGCACATTGCTTGATAAGTAAATAATATCAGATAAGTAAATCAGCAAAAAAGATAACAATGATAAAAAAAATAAAACAACCGGATAATTCTACTAAATATTATTATCAGGAATCAAACGAGGAGATTACAGATGATGCTATTATTCAACAAATAAAAGATATTGATAGTCAAAGAATAGCAGGTATTGATGTAACATCAGATAATGGTTCTTACAACCTCAAACAAGGAAATTATTAAAAGTAAATTTTAAAATTCAAGTATTTATAAACCAATTTAAAAAGTAAAAAAGTATGGATAATCCTAATGAAATTTTCTGTTACGACAAGTATTTGTGTGGCAGGGTAAAAGGTAAATTCTCCCAAGATATGAAGGAGATTGAAATTTCAGCAATTCCTATGCGTAGAGAAGATGCGGAAAATTATAATAAACATACAGCAGAATCAGGCATTCTGTTTGTTTTAAATGAAGAAAAAACAGCAGAATATAAAGATTTTGAAAAGAAAAGAAAAGAACAAAGAATTGCCAAAAGATTACAAAAGGAGATTGATGCAAAAGATTTAATGAAAGGTGCATTTGAAACCCTTCTTGAAACTAAAAGAGAAAAAGACAATAAGGCATCAAACGAACCTTCTCTAAAAGACCTTAAACTTAAAGCAGAGGAGGCAGG
>CAIYTT010000186.1 GCA_903929195.1 uncultured Bacteroidota bacterium | reverse complement strand
CTTTTTGTAAGATGACTGCAACAAAAGAATATATTTGTTATTGCAAAGGTTTGTATGTTTTTTGAATAAAAAAAATAAAATTTCAAAAAATTGTTAAATTATTTGAAAATAAGGTAACTTTGACCTGTATAACTACAAATTTCCTTTCTGAATTAAGCTGTAAAATTGTTTAATTGGAGTATGCCATCAAAAGGAAATACCTGTACTGCCGCTCAAAGTGTTTATGAAGTGCGAAGAATGTGGCAATGCTTACACAGGATATATAGTAAAGAAAAAGAAAATTTACTATTACAAGTGTCGGACAATAGGCTGTAAATGCAATCAGAATGCCGAAGATGTCAATGAGTTATTTGAGCAATATTTGGACACCTACAAGATTAATCCTGAACTGGTTCTCCCCCTGAAACAAAAAATGCACTTTGAATTTGACAAGCTGAATAACAGCCAAAGGGAGCGAATGAAAAATCTTAGAACCCAAATGGCGGACGTTCAGCAAAACATTGACCGATTGGATGACAAATACTATGTAAAGGAAGAAATGGACGAAGAAACCTATAAAAAACTCGTCGGCAAATACAGGGAAGAAAAATCAAAAATTCTTGACGGAATGGAAACTTGCGGTAAAGACAGTTCGAACTACACTGACTACTTTTCTTTTGCCCTGCAAATATCCTCGAAACTCACGTCTATATGGACTTCCGGCGGTATTCCAGTTAAAGAAAAAGTGCAGGAAATTATTTTTCCCGAAGGAGTAGTGTATAACCGGAAAAATCAGACATTTCGAACCACAAAAACAAATGAAGTTTTTTCGCTTATTGCAGATGTGAACACGGTTTCAGGGGATGTTAAAAATGGACTGGTCAACAAAATCGTTGACCAGTCCATTCAAGTCGGGAAGACAGGATTCGAACCTGCGACCCCTTGGTCCCAAACCAAGTGCGCTACCGGCCTGCGCTACTTCCCGATTACTCATTTTTACTATGTACGTTTAAGTACCTAATAAACCGGTTTTACTCTTCCTTCAAAAAAGAATAGCTTATATAAAAATAAGTTACCCCTGCTTTTTTATGGCGGTGAGGGCGGGATTCGAACCCGCGATACGCTTTAAGGCGTATGCCAGTTTAGCAAACTAGTGGATTCGGCCTCTCTCCCACCTCACCTCAAATAAATAGATTTTTACCCCTATTGTTTCCGCCTTTTTTAAAGGACTGCAAAGATAAATTTATTAGTGAAAAAGAAAAACTTTTTTTTTGATTTTTGAAAACTTTTATCAAAAAAGAGCTGCATAAATAACTTTTGTTGCATGTAATCCTGTTTTTTGTCTTTTAAATGTCCAAAATCATTTTTATTTTAAGAATAAACAATAAATTTGCACGTATGTACATATTATTTCGACTAAAAACTAATTTTAAGTTTGTCTTTTTATTTTCGGTTCTGTTTTTTATTTCAAAACCACTTTTTGCACAAATCCTTAATATAGACTCTCTAATAAACAGTGCTAAGCCCGACGAGCCTGTAAAAAAGAAAAAACATCGCACAGGCTCTTTGTATATAAGTTGGGGTTATAATACCGAATGGTACAGCCGTTCTACCGTGCATATAGACCAAAGTGCACTTGGCAATAGTTATGATTTAATACATGTAAATGCCCACGACCATCGCGGCTGGGATGAGCATGTTGTAACCGTACCGGTTACCATACCCCAATATAATTACCGTATTGGTTATTATTTTAACAGGAAACAGGATATGGGCATTGAAATAAATTTTGACCATACAAAATATCTAATTGCCAATAATCAATACATACATTTACAAGGTACTCGTAATGGCAAACCGGCTGATGAAAATATCTATTTCTCAGAACAGTATGGATTCTATTATTTTTTAAACAACGGTGCTAACTTTTTCTTGTTCAATTTTGTAAAACGTTTCGAGCTTTATCGCAGTAGGCTCAACAGAACATCGCTCGATTTTGTTGCTAAAGCAGGTGTTGGTCCACTAATACCCCATGTGCAAAACAGCTTATTTACACAGGCTAATACTCCACAATTTCAATTTGGTGGATGGAATACCGGTGCCGAAACCGTTATACGACTTACAGTTATGCGTTATGCATTCTTAGAGTTTTCTCAAAAGGTTGATTATGCTCGCTATAGCAATCTGGAAGTATATAAAGGCACTGCAAAACAAAACTTTGGTACTTACGAATTAATATTAAGTGGTGGCGTCATTTTTCCTACTACTAAAAAGAACCGCTACTTTACCGAGAATGTAGAAAAGCAGTTTGGTAGATTTTAATTGTTCATCTACCAAAAGAACTAAATAAATGCTGCGTAAACTTAGTTGGCATATTTGCAATGCTGCAAGTTTTGTTAGGATGCCACCCGCTTTTAGGATTCTAAATAATAGTATATGGGACTGTCCTATTTTCAGCTTCATAAAAATAAATCCCGAGGGGATTTTTAAAAGGGAATAGTTACTTTTTATTTTACAAGCCTGAATAGTTATTCGCATTATGCATATTTAATAGAAAAACAATACTTACAAATATTGGATTGAACGGTAATAGAGCCGCTTATATTCTTTATGGAAACTAATGAGTAATAATAAACATACTGCTACTATTTTATACATTTGCAAAATATGAGTGTTACCGGTTTAGTAGCTTTAAAAAATAAACTCAACAACAAACATTTTCTGGCTTTGGCAGGTAATATTGTTATGTCGGGTATTGGCATACTTACTTTTGGCTTAATACTTAGAAACCTTTCTATTGCGGATGCAGGTATATGGATGATGTTTTTAACCGCCACCGGACTTGCCGAAATGCTTAGAACCGGATTATTACAAACAACAACCATTAAATTTTACACCGGTGCCGATACCGTAAAAGCGAATAATGTATTAGGCTCAGTATGGTATTTGGCTCTTATTATTACTGCCCTATTTTTATTACTTAATTTATTAGTATTTATTATAGTTCATTTTTTAAATATAAATCACGAAGTTGTTACACATCAATGGACTGTAATTATAAATTGGTTTGGTGTTACTTTACTCAGCTCATTGCCGTACTCACTTGCCTTTTGGGTATTAATAGCCGACGAACGGTATGATAAAATATTATGGATAAGACTGCTAAACTCCGGCTCTATGATTATTTATATGATAGTGCTGATAGTATTAAAAAAAATGACAATAGACTCTTTAATGTGGTGCAATTTTCTTACCAATTGCTTGGCCGCTGTGTTTACAATTGCTACCGGTGCAAGCAGGCTAAAAACATTGTTATATAAAACAAGAGAATGTACCATACAATTATTCCACTATGGCAAGTTTGGTATGGGCACAACTGTAGTATCTAATCTATTTAGTAATGCCGATAAAATTATTATTATCTCTATGTTGGGGCCGGCAGGGCCGGTGGCACTTGCTACTTATGGTGTGCCGTTAAAACTTATGGAATTAGTAGAAATGCCTTTGCGTAGCTTTGTGGGTACCGGTATGACTGGTATGGCTTTTGCACTAAATAAAGACAAACTGGATGAAGCAACTTATACCTTTAAAAAATTTGTAGGAATGCTTACTTGGTTGTTTCTTCCTATGTTTATTTTTGCTTTCTTTTTTGCTGATATTGCCGTTGATTTATTGGGCGGTGGTAAATATACGGGTACTGAGGCTGCGAATATATTTAGATTTTTTATGCTATTATCTTTATTTTATCCTTTCGACCGTTTTTGTGGCGTTACTTTAGATTTAATTAACAAACCTAATATCAACTTCTATAAAGTAATTGGCACACTTATAATTACGGTTATTGGCGATGTGTTAGGCTTATTAATTTTTAAAAGTATTTACGGCGTAGCTCTTTGCTCAGCTTTTTCTTTAGCTTTTGGCATTCTATTTGGTAACTACCACCTACGAAAACACATGAACTATAAATTTAAAGAACTAATTATTATTGGTTTTGCAGAAATGAAATGGTTTATTAAAAGAGCTATAAAGCGTTAAAAATCTATTTTGCAATACAAAAGAAATTTGTATCAGCTTGATTTGTAAACAATTCTAAATCTGTTCCATTAAATACTTTTATAGTATACCCAAAACTTCTTAAATAGTCTAAACAAACATCCCTCATTTCATTTGTCCATAGCTCAACATAAATAATTGGTTTGTGTTTTTTTAACAATTCACTCCCACCTCTGAAAACATAATACTCAAAATTTTCTACATCAATTTTTATAGCTACAATTTTTTTAATATTTTTTAGTTCATCAATATCATCCAATTTTTTTACTGGCACTGTAAAATATTCACCTTTATTCCAATCGCTATCGTCATTTTCTTTTACAACATGGCTTAAACCTTGCATTTTTACATTATTAATAATTGGTAATACCATTTTTAATTCACCATTTTCTTCGCCAAGCCCTATATTGAAAGCTTTAATGTTACTAAGTTTAAAATGCTTTTGAACTCTATTTATTACTTTAAAATTATTGGGCATTGGTTCAAAAGCATAAATTACAGCTTTGTCCATTTCCATTGCTAATGCAGTAGTCATAACGCCAATATTTGCTCCAATATCTAATATTACTCCATCGTTTGGTACTAATTTTAAAAAATAGAAAAACTCCTTTTCATGCTGATTAGATTTTAAACGCTTTACTGTAAAAACTGCAAAGACATACAGGAAATTTTCATATCCAAGTATTTTTTGAAGTAGTAGTTTTATTTTAGATTTTAGCATTTCAGTAAGTTAATTTTGAATATTTTATAAAATTTATGCCAAATGTATAAAACGGAATAGTGATTTTTATTAAAATAATTAGATATATTTATATGTTATTTGTAATGTAAAGTTCAATACAAATCTATATTCTCTATGCATTGAACCTTACATTAAATAAAATTTACTTAAATTATTCAATAACAACCTATAAGTGTTTATGTTACCGTTATTTCCCATTATTGCAATTAAATAAATACAAGTTATTGCATTTTTTAAATTCAAATTTTGCAGTAGCTTCGCCAAAAGCTGTAATCATTTGATTATCAATATCTTGTGTATTGTATTTTTACTGCAAAGCAGTGGAGATTTTATCAAAAATGCCATTGGTAATCAATTAATTAAGTCGATTATGTAGTTTCAACTGCAAAATCCGGGTTGAATTACCTGCAAAAGTGCTAAATGTACCCGAGCCATTTTTTTTACGGATTGCATTACTATTATCAGAAAAATAAATATTCAGTCTCCATAAAAAGAATAGTTACTTTTCTTTCATTTATAATAGACACATAAAAAACCTCGAAAAATTCGAGGTTTTTTATGTGTCTATTATTTACACTTATCTCCTAATTTGTTTTTTCTAATTAAACGATTTAGTTCCTTTACCGGGTCTTTAAATTCAGATTTTAAACCGCAATCACAAATACTTATTAATGGGTCGGTATCTATTATCATAGACATTAATTCAACTTGCGTAGGTACTTGTGGCAAATTTGCATACTCGGAGTAGCTTACTTTCAGGAAAGCAACATTTTTCCCGATTCCCCTATTATCAAGCAAATAATTTTTATGCAGTTTTGTAGGTAAGATTCCATCTCCTTTTATTTTTATATCATGAGGGTCGGGATAGCTTACAATACTTTTTTTATCTGCTGATAATATTACCGGAACTAAATTATTATAGTCTTTTTTTGTTTTATATACTATTATATGCGGACCAACCAACTTTACATTTTGGGCTTCTGCCTGCATACTTTTATTTATTATACAAACAAAAATAGCAAATAGTAAGGCGAATCGTTTATTTATTTTTTTAATTTTATTTTCTGAATTCATTTTAAAAAATTTATAATAAATAATAAAAATATATT
>CAIYTT010000185.1 GCA_903929195.1 uncultured Bacteroidota bacterium | reverse complement strand
ATCACTCAAACTTATTGTAGAACCTACACACACACTGCTTGCTCCAAGTATTGTACCAGCATTCGGCATTGTATTGATAGTTACACCTAAAACATCATTAATTGTTCCGCAACTGTTTGTTGCAGAATACGTTATTGTAGCCGAACCTGCTGCAACACCTGATACTAAACCTGTACCATCAACGGTAGCAATAGTAACATCACTACTGCTCCATGTGCCACCGCTTGTTGCAGTTGCATCGCTCAATTGACTTGTAGTACTCGCACAAATTGTGCTTGTACCGGTTATTGTTCCTGAAACCGGAGTTGGGTCAATTGTAACATTGATAGTTGTTACATCAGTGTTTGTACCATTATCAATAGTTACACTAAAAGCATCTGTTCCTACATATCCTGGGTCAGGGGTATATGTTAATCCAACAGGAACCATATTTGTAACTCCATCAGATGTAAAACTGTATGTTGCTACAACTGTTCCATGAGCAGCCGGTGTACTTACACTCCAAACGTCAATATTCCCGGTTACACCATCAAAAGCCGTTAAATAAGAATTGATACTTACTGCAGCTGCATCATGACAAATTACGAGTGACTGCGGAGAAGTATTTACAAATGCAACTCCACCAAATGAACTTTGTGCCATTAATTGTGTACCTAAAAGAAGTAGGATAGCAAACAATAATGTATTCGAAAATTTAACAGCAATAAATATTTTTTTCATATTCTTAATTTATTGTAAAATAGTAAGATTATTTACCCCTTTTTTATCAAAGGGCAAATGTTGTGGAAAAATAAATAAATTAATTGAAAAAGCAATGACTACAATCATTATTTTTTTAAAAATTCTTATATAAAGACTATTTACAAATATAAAAGGTTGATATTCTCTATCACGAATACAATACTTATACAACTGTGGTTATATTTAAAAAAATAAGTGCAGCAATTTTTGCTGCACTTATTTTAAAATATATATATTAAATAAACTCTATACATTGAACTTAATTCCTTGTGCTAATGGTAATTGATTACTCCAATTGATTGTATTTGTTTGCCTACGCATGTATGCTTTCCAACTGTCCGAGCCGCTTTCTCGTCCACCGCCTGTTTCTTTTTCGCCACCAAATGCACCACCTATTTCTGCACCGCTTGTGCCTATATTTACATTCGCTATTCCACAATCACTACCCATTGCCGACAAAAACATTTCTGATTCCCTCATATTCAATGTCATGATGGATGAAGATAAACCTTGAGGTACATTATTTTGCATCGCAATTGCATCATTCAAGTCAGTATATTTCATAATATACAATATGGGTGCAAATGTTTCATGTTGCACAATAGCCCAATCATTTTGCACCTCATAGATACAAGGTTTTACATAACATCCGCTTTCATAACCTTCTCCATCTAAAACCCCACCGGCAACAATTGCTTTACCTCCGGCTTTCTTAATTTCTTTTATGGCATGGGTATAGTCTGCAACTGCAATAGTGTCAATTAGCGGACCTACGTGGTTGTTTTCGTCTAAAGGATTACCAATTTTTAATTGTTTATAGGTAGCAACCAATTTCTTTTTAAATTCATCATATACTTTTTCGTGTATAATAAGTCTTCTTGTGGTAGTGCAACGTTGTCCTGCCGTACCAACAGCACCAAATAAACAGGCTCTTAATGCAATATCTAAGTCTGCATTTTCAGAAATAATAATTGCATTATTGCCACCTAATTCTAACAAAGACCTACCTAATCTGCTTGCTACAGTTGCCCCTACTATTTTGCCCATACGTGTAGAACCGGTAGCTGACACTAAAGGTATCCGTGTATCATTACTAATCCAGTCGCCTACTTCTCTGTTACCAAATACGAGACAACATACGCCTTCGGGAACTTCATTTGCTTTCAGTACATCTTCTATAATATTTTGGCAAGCAATAGCAGAAAGAGGCGTTTTGCTCGATGGCTTCCAGATGCAGGTATTACCGCAAATAAAAGCTATCATGCTATTCCAGCTCCATACGGCAACCGGAAAATTAAATGAGCTGATAATACCTACAATACCTAATGGATGCCATTGTTCATACATTCTGTGTAAGGGGCGTTCGCTATGCATTGTTAACCCATATAACTGGCGCGACATACCTACAGCCAAATCGCAAATGTCTATCATCTCTTGTACTTCGCCATAGCCTTCTTGCAAACTTTTACCCATTTCGTAAGAAACAAGTTTGCCTAATGGTTCTTTATATTTTCTAAGTGCTTCACCCATTTGTCTTACTACTTCGCCTCTTTTTGGAGCCGGCCACATACGCCAAGTTTCAAACGCAGTTTTAGATTGCTCTAAAATTGTATCGTAATTTTCTCTGGTAATTGCGTTAATGGACGCTATTAATTTTCCATCAACCGGAGAAAAAGAATCTACTTTGTTACCACCCGATTTTAGCCATTTGGTACCTGTAGAACCACCTTCATTTATTTTTTTTATTCCCAGTTTATCTAAAGCTTTTTCTATTTTCATTTTCTGTTTTTTTGTTTAAAAAATATTTGCAAAATGCAAAATTAATAAAAAGTAATGGTGGAAGTAAATATATTTACAAACTAAAAAACTCAATATCTACTATTTTAGACACAATTACTGTGAACTAAATTAATAGATATTGAGTTTTTTATTATATTGTAAAAATAGGAGATTATACTTTAAAGTGAGCGAAAGCTTTATTTGCTTCAGCCATACGGTGTGTATCTTCTTTCTTTTTAAAAGCACCACCTTCACCCTTTGCTGCTGCAATAATTTCGTTTGCAAGTTTGTCGGCAATTGTTTTACCATTACGTTCGCGGCTAAAACGAATAAGCCATTTCATGCTTAAAGAAATTTTGCGGTCGGGTCTTACTTCAGATGGTATTTGGAAAGTAGCACCACCAATACGGCGGCTACGAACTTCAACTGCGGGAGTAACATTACTTAAAGCACGTTTCCATACTTCATAACCAGGCTCATTAGTAATTTTGGCTACTTTGTCTAATGAGTCGTAGAATGCACTTAATACAGTTGTTTTATTACCGCCTATCATTAAGCAGTTTACAAAACGGGTTACGTTTTTGTCGTTAAATTTAGGATCCGGGGCTAACGGAAGTTTTTTGGCCTGTGCCTTTCTCATTTACTGATTGGCTAATATTAAAGAGTTAAAAAATTATTTTTTACCTGCTGGTTTTGCACCTGCTTTTGCTGCTGCACCACCTTTTACTTTTTCTTTCTTAGTACCGTATTTAGAACGGCTTTGTTTACGGTCTTTTACACCTGCGGTATCCAAGGCACCACGTACTATATGGTAACGTACACCGGGCAAATCCTTAACACGACCACCGCGTATCAATACGATACTGTGTTCTTGCAGGTTATGCCCCTCACCCGGAATGTAGGCAATAACTTCTATCTTATTGGTAAGGCGCACTTTAGCAACCTTACGTAAGGCAGAGTTTGGTTTTTTTGGTGTTGTAGTATATACACGGGTACAAACCCCACGGCGCTGTGGACAGGAGTCCAACGCACGGGATTTGGATTTTGTCCGCATTTGCTCGCGGCCTTTACGTACTAATTGTTGTATGGTAGGCATTTCTTATGTTAAGTAATAAATATAAATGGAGTGCAAAGGTATAATAAATTTTCAAAAGAAAAATAAAATTTTTTAAAAAATATTTTTCATCCCAAAATCTACTTTTTTTGCGGACAGCGAAGATACTAAAAAATAATAAGTATTTGATTTTATTCCTTAAAATAAATTATGTTTGCAATAATAAATGTAATAACTTAAAAAATAACATAAAATAACCATTATATATGCGCATTATTACCTACAATGTAAACGGAATACGCAGTGCTGTAAAAAAAGGTTTTATAGACTGGTTGAAAACAGACCCTGCAGATATTATTTGCTTGCAAGAAATAAAAGCAAATAAAGAAGATGTACCCGAAAAAGAAATCAATGATGCCGGATATTCTATATACAGCTTTTCGGCACAAAAAAAAGGTTACAGCGGCGTAGCTATTCTTACAAAAATGGTACCCGATGCTGTTATTTATGGTAATGGTAGTATGCAAAGTGATGCCGAAGGACGGGTAATAAGGGCTGACTTCGGTACTATTACCCTTATAAATGCCTATTTCCCAAGTGGCACAAGTGGCGATGAAAGACAAGGTTACAAATATCAATGGCTAAATGAGTTTTTAGAATATATAGAAGAATTAAAGAAAAGCAGAACACAATTGATACTATGCGGAGATTATAATATTTGCCATAAACCAATTGATATTCACGACCCTATCGGGAATAAAAAAAGCTCAGGTTTCTTGCCTGAAGAACGTGCTTGGATGGATGTTTTTTTCGGAAAAGGATATATTGATTCATTCCGTGAATTTAACAAAAATCCACATCAATATAGCTGGTGGAGTACGCGAGCAAATTCCAGAGAAAATAATAAGGGCTGGCGTATAGATTACATCAGCGTTTCGGAACCTTTAAAATCGCATCTAAAACATTCGGAAATTTTACCACATATAAAACATTCAGACCATTGTCCGGTATTTTTAGAATTAACGGAATTACATACTCTTTAATATAACTGTTTTTTGTAATTAAAATAGAAAACAACCCGTTTACATTTTTACGCGTGAAAGGTTGTTTTTATGGGTGTGTCGCAAATATATCCCAAAGAAAAACAAAGGTTTCTTTCTATTGTTAAATAATAACTTCCTTATACATATATTTTTTATTTTACAACCTGCTCTTTAATATTGGAACCATTTCATTTTTCCAACCATAAAAATCACCATTAATAATATGTATACGGGCTTGTTTTACTAAATCTAAGTAAAATGCAAGATTATGTATGCTTGCTATTTGCATTCCTAATATTTCGCCTGCAATAAATAAGTGTCTTAAATAGGCTTTAGTATAATATCTACTTGTATGGCAATCTAATTCTTCATCTATTACACTAAAATCAGCTTCCCATTTTTTATTTTTTATATTTATAATGCCTTTATTTGTAAATAGCATTCCATTTCTTCCATTTCGAGTAGGCATTACACAATCAAACATATCTACACCTAATGCAATATTTTCAAGAATATTCCATGGTGTACCCACACCCATTAAATATCTGGGTTTGTTTGCCGGCAAAAGCTCACAGCATAAAGCACACATTTCGTACATCTTCTCTTCCGGCTCACCAACAGACAAACCACCAATTGCGTTTCCATCACAATTCATAGATGCTACGAAAGATGCTGATGCCTGTCTCAGGTCTTTAAAAATACCACCTTGCACTATCGGAAACAGTGTTTGTTCGTAACCATATAAAGGTTCTGTTGCTACCAGTTGTGTAATGCATCTTTGCAGCCAGCGATGGGTAAGCTCCATAGATTTTTGTGCGTATATATATTCCGATGGGTATGGAGGGCATTCATCAAAAGCCATAATGATGTCTGCACCTATACTACGTTCTATTTGCATGACCTTTTCGGGGCTAAACATGTGCCTGGAGCCATCTATGTGTGATTGAAATACAACTCCTTCTTCCTTTATTTTTCTGTTTGCCGCCAAAGAAAAAACTTGGTATCCGCCACTATCTGTTAAAATAGGTCTATTCCATCCGTTAAATTTATGCAAGCCTCCCGCATTTTCTAAAATTGCAGTTCCGGGGCGTAGGTATAAATGATAGGCATTTCCTAAAATTATTTGTGCGTTTATTTCTGTTTCAAGCTGCAATTGTGTAACAGCTTTTACGCTACCTACTGTGCCTACAGGCATAAATATAGGTGTTTCAATTGTGCCGTGTGCGGTAGTAACAACTCCGGCACGTGCAGCCCCGTCAGTACCTTTTATTTCAAAATTCATTCTTGTTTTTCTTTAAGATAAATAGACATCTAATAAACCTTCTGGCAATTCCATTTCAATAATTCTATTTTTTACGTCTATTTTTTGTATCGTTTGCTCAATGAGAGGTATTAAAACTTCTTTGTTTTGTATCTTTAGTTTGGCAAGCCATTGTGTACCTGTAAATAAAATATCTTCAATAATACCAATATTACCTTTTTGAGTATCAATAATATTAAAGCTAACCCATAATAAAGGCGATTGTGATGCGAACATGCTTATTGTCTCCTCTTCTACATATACACTTTTTGTAACAAGTTTTTTAGACTCTTGCACAGTTACCACATCATCAACTGTAATAATGTATTCACCCGGTTTCCCTTTTTTACAAGTTGAAACAAAATAAGGGATATGGCTCCCTTTGTTTATTTCTAAAAATAGTTTATCACCTTTTTTCAGCCAGTTAGAATTTTCTAATACGTGTGTTACAATCAATGCACCTTGCAAGCCATGTGTAGCTACTACTTTACCAATTCTTATCATTTGGGGGTAAAATTACCAATTGTATTGTAAATAGTAGAGATAATTTTATTCTAAGTGCGAAAATAATATTAAATAATTTCTACTATTCATCTTTTCTTTTTATAAATATATAATTTATTTAATGAATGCGTTCAATTTATTTTTAATGTATTAGTAGTTTCATTTTATTTCATTTGAAAAATACCTACTTATCAAACAGAAAAAATATTTTTTGCCGGATGCAACCTTTTATTCGTATTTTACATTTATAGTTTAGTAGCAATAGAAGTTGAATCGTTTATCTATAAAAATTAAGTGTTTTATTTTTAATGACAGAGCAATATGCAATACAAGGATGCAAAAAATATGACAAAATATGTCAGCGTTTTTTGTTTAATGCATATTCAGATAACATGCTGTTACTCTGTATGCGTTACATTAATAATTTGCATGATGCAGAAGATATAATGTTGTCGGGGTTTTATAATTTTTATAAAAATATAGGTAGTTTTCAATATCTGGGCGAGGGGAGTGTTGTAGCTTGGCTACGAAAAATTATGGTAAATGAATGCCTTATGTTTCTTAGAAAAAAACAAAATTTAATTTTAATAGATGATAATTACCCCGATGTAAAAAGTACCGATACCGATATTATTTCGCAACTAAATGCAGGAGAAATATTTAAACTAATATTACAATTACCCACCGGCTACCGCACTGTTTTTAATCTGTTCGTAATAGAGGGCATGTCTCATAGAGAGATTGCTTTACAGTTGGGCATTACAGAGGGCACATCAAAATCGCAATTAAATAAGGCAAAAATGGAATTACAAAAATTACTAAAAAAAAGCGGATGTTATGAATAGTAGTGAACAAGATATAATAATAAGAGATAAAATAAACTCTCTGGATACGCTTTCAGGTGGAATTGTATTTGGTAAAGCAGATGCATGGGTTCGTTTGGAAAAACAATTGGAAACAAAAAGAGAGAAGCGTATTTTTTTGCCTTACTATAGTAGAATTGCAGCCATTTTAATTCCATTTTTTTGTATTTTAGTTTTGTATTTT
>CAIYTT010000184.1 GCA_903929195.1 uncultured Bacteroidota bacterium | reverse complement strand
TTGAAAAAAAAAGACAATCAATTTTACGATAAATATTCTAGAGGATATGCATCTCCATTTAATGAAATTTATCTTAATGAAATGAATTACAATTTATTATGCGATTATATTATAAAATATAATATCGAAAAAACATACAGCAACAATGAATTATATAACAATAATCCCGGTTATCTTATTAGAATATATAAAAACGGACAAAAAGCGATTGAATATTTTGTAATAACTCCAGATTATTTAAATGATTATTTAACAAAATTAATGAAAATTATAAATAAAATGAATATTAATGAAAATGCGTTAAGAATAATAAATGTAACTTTAGGATATAATAATGGGCATTATTTGGGTAATAAGGGGGGCAGATGGTAAACAATCACTTACATATCCCGTCTGGCGCGAGTTTGCAGCAGGGCTAAGTGCGTAGCAAACTCGTGTCTTGAAATTCTGCCGGTTTGCAACCGGAATTCAAGTTACTACTGCTAAATTGGTATATCGCTAAAAATTTAATTACTTTCATTTAGCCCTCACTTGTCCTCGTTTGCAACCTACCGTGTACCCACATCTTTTACCAATTTCCACCCTCACTTGTCCTCGATTGCAACAGGATAATAAGGTTAGGCGTTTTTAACGCCCATAAATTTCCCCGTTCTTCTTGATGTTCCTTTAGGGCATTAAGAAGTAAGATAAGCCCGTTCTTTGAACGAATTCAAAGAACGGAAGCTAATTGAAAAGTACATAGCTAAGAATTTAATTACTTTCATTTAGCTTTGTCAAGTAAATGCCTATAGAAAAGGAGTTTATTCTTACTTCCGGATTCCCTGCAGAAAATCCGGAAGAACAGCGTGTAGATTGTAATAGAATAATTTACAAAGTCGTAAAAAGTACGAAATCTGGGCAATCAGTAGATTTGGCAATTAGAAAATAATATAAATAACTATGAAAGTAAACTTATTAATATTGTCTTTATTTGTTATTTCATTTTGTTGTTATGGACAACAGATGGAATTTTATGTTGAAAAAGACACTGCTGAAATGAATTCAACTAAGAGATTGCATGCCTATTTATCATATCATATTATTGATACATTAATGCAAGGAAATATTGTATGGGATAGTGAACGAGAACTTACATATTCTGATTTTAATATTATTTATTTTGAAGCTGATACTTCTGAACCTATATACAAAAATATAAAAAATAAAAATAGTTATAATTATTTTATTGCATATAATGAATTAGGAGAGATAAAAAGAAAGAGATATAAAGATTCATTAAGAAATGGAGATTTTTTTGCAGATAGTTTAATAATTAATTATATAAAAAATATTAATAAAAAACTAAACAAAGATAGTTTTTTATTACAACCAAGTGGAACAATTCATTCTATTGATTCTATTTATATTGATAGCAATTTATTTTATGAAACAAGAAAATTTGAATACAACGAGAGAAAATATTGGGATTCATTAAATATGATTCTAAATCAATTTGTAAATTTTAATTTACCTGAAGATAAAGGAAAACAACAAGATAGCAAAGCTCAAGCTGTGTCTGCATTAGCATTTGTAAGAAATATTGTAAAAATTGGTGATAGCAATCTTAAATATGATATATACCCATTTTTTATAAGAAATAAATCGTTTATAAGATTTAAAATAAGTGAAATTTTAGAACACGAACAAGTTCATTTTGATTTATATGAGGTTTGTGCAAGGAAAATAAGAAAACAATTAATAGACACTATTAAGCAAACGATTAATATTAAACCCTTTGATGAAAATGAAATAGATTTTGTAATTACAAATTTTGAATACATTATTGAGCCTTTATTAAAAGAATTAGATATTGAAAATGACAATTTTGATAATGAAATGAATATTGAAATAAATACATTACATACTATTACAAACACCAATGTAAAATGGCAATTAAAGATAAAAAAAGATTTAAGTTTACTAAAAAAATACGAAAAAAATGAGGGGCTCATAAGGATAAAGCCTTGATTTATAAGTTATCCGACTGGCGAGAGTATATAGCAGGGCTAAGTGCGTAGCCAACTTGGGTCTGGAAATTTCCCCTCACTTATCCTCGTTTGCAACGAGGATAATAAGGTTAGGCGTTTTTAACGCCCTTAAATTTTATCAAATAAAATAATTAACTTTTCGCCTTTGCAGGTGTTTTCACCGACAAATCACTTGTTTAGTCAAATTCACACTCGCTTGCTTTTTTTGTTCTAAGAGAGTTACATACAGAGGAACAAAAACATACAAACCAGATTTTTTTTGCATTGCACCTATTAATTTTTATAAATTTAATTTTTTAAATACATAAAAAACGAAAACATACACTTTACCTATATAATTAAAATAACAGAAAACAAAAAGTTCTATCAAAATTAATCCTGTTATAAACAGAATTAATTTTAATGGAACAAATTTATTCTATATAATAACTATATTAATTTAAAACTTTCTATAAACTTAGTTGTAAAATTACCATTCCTAAAGTCTTCATTTTTCATAAGTTGCAGGTGGAAAGGTATGGTCGTTTTTACACCTTCAATTACATATTCGCTAAGAGCACGTTCCATAGTATTTATTGCTTCTTCGCGTGTTTGGGCTACGGCAATAACTTTTGCTATCATAGAATCGTAATAGGGTGGTATGGTATAACCCGCATATATATGAGAATCTACTCTAACGCCATGCCCACCCGGAGTATGTAAAATTGTAATCTTACCCGGGCAAGGTCTAAAATCATTATAAGGGTCTTCGGCATTTATACGGCATTCTATTGCGTGTATTTTTGGTTCGTAATTTCTACCGCTTATAGGTACACCTGCTGCAATTTTTATTTGTTCTTTTATTAAGTCATAACTTATTACTTCTTCGGTTACGCCGTGTTCTACCTGAATACGGGTATTCATTTCCATGAAATAAAAATTACGATATTTATCTACTAAAAATTCAATAGTGCCTACACTTTCATAATTAATTGCAGAGGCGGCTTTTATAGCAGCTTCACCCATTTGATGCCTTAATTCGGTAGTCATAAACGGAGAAGGCGATTCTTCAACTAATTTTTGATGTCTTCTTTGTATCGAGCAATCACGTTCGCTTAAATGGCAAACCTTACCAAATTGGTCTCCGGCAACTTGTATTTCAATATGGCGTGGCTCTTCAACAAATTTTTCAATATAAATACCACCATTGTTAAAAGAGGCTTGTGCTTCTTTTTTTGCTGTATGGTAAGCATGTTCAACTTCATCATCATTCCATACTACCCTCATTCCCTTACCACCACCCCCGGCAGTAGCTTTTATTATTACAGGATAACCAATTTCGGCGGCAATTTTTTTAGTTTCTTCAACACTAGTAAGCAAGCCCGCAGAGCCCGGTATTACCGGTACTCCGGCTTTTATCATGGTATCTTTAGCCGTAATTTTATCACCCATTGCCCGTATCATTTCGGGTGTTGGGCCTATAAATTTAATATGGTATTGGGCACATATCTCTGCAAAATTGGCATTTTCAGCTAAAAAACCATAACCGGGATGTATAGCGTCAGCATTTGTAATTTCTGCCGCTGCCATAATATGTTGTATATTAAGATAAGATTCGCTGCTTTGGGGTTTACCTATGCATACAGCTTCGTCTGCAAACCTTACATGTAAGCTGTCTTTGTCTGCTGTTGAGTAAACTGCAACTGTACGTATTCCCATTTCACGGCAAGTACGAATAATACGTAAGGCTATTTCGCCACGATTGGCAATAAGTATTTTTTTAAACATTTTCTATAAATAGTTCAAAAAGCTAAATTGTTAAATTAGTTCAATGGTTCAACCAAAAATAAAGGTTGGTCATATTCAATAGGTGTGCAATCATCGGCTATTACTTTTATAATTCTGCCGCTAATTTCACTCTCTATTTCATTAAATAATTTCATTGCTTCCACAATACAAAGTACTTGACCTTGTTTTATTTCATCTCCAACATTTACAAAAGCAGGTTTATCGGGCGATGGGCTACGATAAAAAGTACCTATCATTGGCGATTTTATTGTAATGTAATTGTTGCTTGCTGCTACCGGTTGTTTTTCTGCCGTACCGGTGGTAGTAGCTGTAGCTTGTTGTTGAACAACCGGCTGCGGTTGTTGAATATATTGTTGCTGTGGTGCGGCAACATACTGAATTTGACTTGTTGATTCTTGTTTAATAACAATTTTAAAGTCGCCTTCTTCTATACTAAGTTCACTGATATTAGATTTATTTATGGTTTTTATCAGTTCTTGTATTTGCTTATATTCCATGAAAAATGTTTTACGAAATGAATAAATTAAGCTTTAACTCTTTCTACGTAGTTACCTGTTTTAGTATCTATTTTTATTATTTCATCGGTATTTACAAACAAAGGTACCATAACTGTAGCACCGGTTTCTATGGTTGCTTGTTTCATAGCTCTGGTAGCAGTATCGCCTTTTACTCCCGGTTCAGAATAGGTAACACGCATATTTACACTTGGTGGCAATTCTATACCCATTGGGGTTTCTGTTTCTGTATTAAATAATACGAAACATTCTTGCCCTTCTTTATATAATTCAGGGCGGTCAACGCCTGTTTCGGAAATAATAATTTGTTCAAATGTATTATTATCCATTAAGTTAAAACCTGAATCGTCTTTATATAAAAACTGATAGGGTCTGCGTTCTACCCTTACCGGAAAAATTGTATCACCTGAATTCCAAGTGTGTTCTATGGATCGATTATTATCTACGCCTTTTAGTTTTGCCCAAACTTTTGCTGCCGCTCTTGCGGTTTTATTTTGTCCGAATTCTACTACTGAGTATAGGCTACCATCAAGTTTGATAATTAATCCCATACGCATATCTGCTGTTGAAGCCATGTATTCTGTTTTGGATTGACTGCAAATGTAATCATAAATATCAAAAAGAGAAATTTTCTATAATTACTTATATTGTATAAAATTATTCATTATGTTATTATTCATTTTATACTTACTTTTGCAAAATATATTGGAACCATAAATTAGTTCCCTTCCTACGTAAAATGTATTTCATGAAAAAAATATTGTTTTTGTTGTTTTTATTAATTGGTAATGTATCTATTGCACAAAAAATAAATACAGCACAAATTTCACTTAGCGATACAACTAAAAAAATACTTTATATCGGTATTTCCAATTGGATTCATATTAATAATTTGCCATTAGGTGTGGAAATAAAAATGACAAAAGCTACATTAGAATCGCACCCAATGGAACGTAGAGGCTTTATTAGTTGTAGAGTAAAAGAAACAGGGACTGCAACTTTGCAAATATTTAGTGAGAAAAAACTCATTTTTACTCAATCATATAGCATAAAAAGAATTGCAATACCTAACCTGAGGCTGGGAAATTATAAAACCGGAACTGCAAATATTGAAAAAATAGTTGCAAATCCAACATTAAACCTAACGTTTGAGCCTAATAATTTTATTAAAAATGATTTAATACGTATTGCTGAATACAAAATAACCTTATTGAATGGAAAAAAGAAGAATCCTATTATTACTAAAACGGTTACCGGAAAAAATTTAGTTGGTACAAAATTGGATGATGAAATAATTACCCAAATCAAAAATTTATTAACCGGTGATATTATTATTATAGATTCTATAAAAGTTATGGGTGAAGATGGTATTCAGACAACGGCTAATAAACTAAAATTGACCATAAAAAAGTAATATCTGTCTCTTTTATTTATTTTCTTAAAAAAATAGTTATAGTTATAAAAAATGGCACTAATTTTGTTTATAGTATTTTAATTCTAAATTTTCTTTACTATTATTAATTAACATAAAATGAAAAAAATAAAATTTATATTTTTTACTTTTGTAATATCATTAGTAAGTTTCTTTGCTATCGTTTATTCCTCTTGCACTCCCGACCGTTGTGCCGGTGTAAGCTGCCAAAACGGAGGCTATTGCAATGGTGGTAATTGTATTTGCCCTTTAGGTTATGTGGGTAGCCGTTGCCAAAATCTTGCAATAACCACTATCGAATATCAAAATAATACATATACCCCAATTACAATTACAATAAATGGTAGTGCTACAACAATTCAACCTACCTATTCTGTACAATATACAGGCTATTATGGCGATAATATTTCTGGTAATGCAATTACTTATGGACAAACAAGCTCCGGAACCCAAATTGGCTTGGCATTAAGCTGGACAATTAGCAATACCTTTCCTACAGACGGTACTTTGGTTGTACCTCTTAATATAAACAATAACTACTTTTTTCTAAAATTGCAAAACAATAGTGCTGAAACTACTAATAGTGTAATTGTTAATGTTGGTCTTACTGCACAAACTACCGATAACATTGCCATACCCAATAATGGAGCAGTGTATGGTACCGGATATTATTATGCTTATACAAACACGGAAGTACAAGCTGTAACAAATACTTATACTTATTCTTGGTATCCTACATTTAATTTTACTAATAATCAATCTATAATATTGACCTTTCCATAGGTGAAATAATGCTTATTGGCAAGTACATCTGCACTGATTGCTTAAGTATAGGGTTATTATTGATAATTACATATCTCCCCCTTTCTTCCGGATTTTCCGCAGGAAATACGGAAGAGATAAAAAAACCTCTCTCTTGTCGTGTTGTAAACATTTAAGAGTGAGGAAATAATAAAACCATACAACATAACAAGAATAACATGTCATTCAAGCATATTCTTATCCGAAACGTATATAGGCTTCGGGACGCATATAATTTTTAGACAAGAAGATTTTTGTCAAAAAAACCAAAATAGGTCGTTATTAAATATTATAAGTAGAAAATATACAACACAAAAAATGTTCATTACTTCCTATTTTACAATAAATTTTCAAAAAAATGTATACATTATTATATTATAAATATTCACTTTATCAACAAACAATCCTATTTTGTATATAACAACATAAGTTATTCTAATTCTAATTGGGCTTTTTATTTTTAAATCTTAACTTTACAATTGTTTTCCGTTTGTACGAAGGAAAAAAATAATCCCTCCAAAGTTAATTTAAGAGTTATAACATGTTTAAACCTAAGATATTAGATACCATAAAAGGGTATAATAAGCAGCAGTTTACAAAAGATTTATTAGCAGGTATTATAGTAGGTATTGTAGCCCTTCCTTTAGCAATTGCCTTTGGTGTTGCATCGGGTGTAACACCGCAGCAAGGTTTATTTACTGCTATTATTGCCGGATTTATTATTTCTGCCTTGGGTGGCAGCCGTGTGCAGATTGGTGGTCCTACAGGAGCCTTTATTGTTATAGTTTACGGTATTGTGCAACAATTTGGGGTAAACGGCTTAATAATAGCAACCTTTTTAGCTGGCATATTACTAATAATAATGGGGTTTGTGCGTTTGGGGTCTGTAATAAAATTTATTCCGCATCCGCTTATTGTTGGTTTTACAACAGGTATAGCCGTTATTATTTTTTCGTCTCAAATAAAAGATTTTCTTGGTTTGCAAATGGGGGCTGTACCTGCCGATTTTATTGATAAATGGAAAGCATTTGCACTTAACATCAGTACCATAAACCCTTATTCTGTATGCATTACAATTGCTACTGTTTTAATTACCGTTTTTTGGGGCAAAATATCGCATAAAATACCGGGTCCTTTGGTTGCAATTATTATTACAACAGCTATTGTGTATTTTTTTCCACAACACATAGAAACTATCGGTGGCAAATTTGGTCCTATTTCAGCAAAATTCCCTTCACCTGTTTTGCCTAAATTAGATTGGGCAACCATACAAAAATTAATAAGACCTGCATTTACCATTGCACTCTTAGGCGGCATAGAATCGTTGCTTTCTGCTGTTGTTGCCGATGGTATGATGGGAGGTAACCATAGGTCTAATACCGAATTAATAGCACAAGGAATTGCCAATATCTTCTCTGCCCTTTTTGGTGGCATACCTGCTACGGGTGCAATTGCAAGAACGGCTACCAACATTAATAATGGCGGCCGCACGCCTATTGCAGGTATGATACATGCAATAACATTATTTATTATATTGTTTTTTATTGGTAAATGGGCCGCATTAATACCGATGGCAACATTAGCAGGCATACTTATAGTTGTTGCATACAATATGAGTGAATACCGCACTTTTATTACTATAACAAAAGTTTGGTCTAGCGATACGGCTATCTTACTTACTACCTTTTTATTAACTGTATTAGTAGATATTACTGTTGCTATTGAGGTAGGAATGATTTTGGCGGCATTTCTCTTTATGCGTAAAATGACCCAAAACAGTAATGTAACCAACCTAACAGCCCAACTAAATGAAGCACCCGATTATGAAGACCCTGACCCAATTAGTAATTACCAAATACCGGAAAACATTACCGTATATGAAATTAATGGACCTTTGTTTTTTGGTGCTGCCTATAAATTTAAAGATGCTATAAGAGTGATTGAGAAAAAACCACGTGTATTAATAATTAGAATGAGATATGTACCAATTATTGATGCTACCGGAAGCCATATATTAGAAGAAGTTGAAAAAGAATGTAAAAACTCAGGTATTAAACTCATATTGTCTGAAATACATAGCGAACAATTAATGGAAGAACTGCAAAAAACGCGCTTATCTTTTAAAATAGGTAAAGGAAATATTGTACCTACTTTTAAAGATGCAATTACAAGAAGCGAAACTATAATTGCAGGCAAATAATAATTTAAAAAACTATTTTACATACATCCTAAAAAAGGAGAAGGAAATTCAATAAATTATTATTGCCTTGCAATCTTATTATTTGCTTACTACTATTTTCTGTACCTGTTTTCCTGCTTTGGTAGTTGCAGCAATAAAATAGATGCCTGAATTTAAGTTTAAATTCATCTCAACTGTAGTGTTTGTTTCTGCCGTAAATTCTTTTACAGTTTCGCCAAGCAAATTATTGATAGAATAGGTAACCATTTCCTTCTCAGCAGTATTTAAACCTATTGTGAATTTACCGGTTGAAGGATTCGGATATACTTGAAATTGTGGAATAAAACTATTTGTTACATTGTTGACACCTGCACCGTTGCAATTTACAACTTTAACAACCCAAGATGAACGTGCTGAACCACAAGAGTTATTTATTGTATAATATAAAGTATCGTATCCGGGTGTTAAGCCAATAACAAAACTACCGGTAGTACCTATGGTAAATGCATCTGCAACTGCCGGGTTACTACTACTCCATGTACCGCCCGGTGTACCAGTACAAAATATTACGGTAGGGCTTGGGGTAGTCGTAATACAAATACTATCAGGGCAAATTATAAATCCTCCATTAGGCATATTGTCTATTCTTATTCTTTTACGAACAGTATCTGTGCCGCAACTATTTGTTACTACATACAAAATAGTATCTGTACCATTGCTTACACCACTTACCAAACCACCGGTTACCGTTGCATTTGAATTGAGGCTATACCACATGCCACCGGCAACAGAATCAGTTAAAGTATCTATAGAACCTAAACAAAAAGCAGCTCTACCCGCTATTACACTGGGTGTTGGCAAGGGATTAACCGTAATTTCTACACTTGCCATTGCTGTTCCGCAAGCATTGGTAACGGTATATCTTATGGTATCTATACCGGCAGAAATTCCTCTAATGCGCCCCATTTCTACAGTAGCATGTGTATTCGTGCGGCTCCACAAACCACCAGTTGTGGCTTCAGTAAGTGTATCTCTTACACCAACACAAATACTTACTGCACTGTAAATAGAATCTACCATAGGAGCAATATTTATAGTTAACGGTAGTGTTGCATATCTTGTGCCGCAAGAATTGGTTACTGCATATAATAAAGTATCTAAACCCGGAGTACTGCCACTAACAACACCTGCACTAACAGTTGCATTCGTATTGGTACAAGACCAGATACCGCCACTTACTGTATCGGCAAAAGCCGAAGGACTACCTATACAAATGCTTGATGACCCGATTATTGTTCCCGGATTTGCCAATGGATTTATGGTTACATATATCATTGTAGTATCTGATAATATTGAATCGGTAATAATAACAGAAAAAGTATCGGTACCGCTAAAACCGGTTGTTGGGGTATAGCTAAGTCCTGTTGGGTAAATTGTGCTGCCCGTAGAGGTTGACATATAACTTGCAACTAATGTGCCATGCATTGCAGTAGCAAGAACAGTCCAAGTTTCCGGTTGTGCAATATCAAGGTCTGTAATGGCAAGTAAGGTATCTAAAGAAAAGGCACTTGCATTTTCACAAATGGTAAATGATTGGCTATGACCGCCAATAAAAGTAGGTGCATGGTCTATTGTAGCATAAGAGCTATTAGAATAACAAAAAACGAATGCAAAGGATAATACCGATAATAATAATTTTTTCATTTTTATTGATTTTATATTATTTAATTATAATTAATTTTTCTTTCCAAGTTGTTGATGCCGTATGTGCTGTTACAAAATATATTCCTGAAGGCACATCCAGATTTAGTGAATAAGGACTATTACTAATAGCTTTAAATTCTTTTATTGTTTTACCCATTGTATTGCTTATTACATACATCACTTCTTCATTTGTATTTAAAGTTATATTGCAAGTAAATTGATTATACGCCGGATTGGGGAATATTTTTAAAGCTAAATCACTATTCCCATTCACAATTTTAACACCATTGGGGCAAGTAATGCCGTTACCTACCGTTAAGGGGAAGAATGTGGTATCGCTACCGCAACTGTTGGTATAGACATACTTTATGGTATCAATACCTGCGGAAACAGCAATCATTTTTGCCGAATCGCTTGAAATTATATTTAGGGAAGCTACTAAATTAGTACCGTTGTGCCAGGTACCACCTGTTACTGTTTCTTTTAATATTATGGTATCACCCGGACAAATGGAAATAGTACCTATTATCATTCCGGCATTAGGGGCGGGGTTAATAGTAATAATATGTATTGCAGATGAAGACCCACAACTATTTGTAACGGTATAGCTAACAGTATCGGTACCGGCACTAATACCGCTAACCAAGCCGGCTGCAACATCTGCTTTAATGCTACTGCATGTCCAAACACCACCACTTGTGGTGTCTGTTAATGTTATGGTAGTACCGGCACATAAACTGCTCATACCTGTAAGTGTGCCCGATTGAGGTAGCGGATTAACCGTGATTATATGAACCGCCGCTGCATTGCCACAACTATTGGTAACGGTATAGCTTATGGTATCTACACCACTGCTTAAACCGGTAATTACACCTGCCGACAAAATAACCCTACTATTACTTCTATTCCAAATGCCTGTTAATACAGTATCTCTTAAAGTATCTGTAATACCAACACATAAACTTGAAACACCGGTAATGCTACCTGCAAACGGCAACGGATTGATAGTAATTACTTTACTTGCCACAGCAGTGCCACAACTATTGCTTACTGTATAATAGATAGTATCTACCCCTACTGATACCGGTGTTACCAAGCCACCGGCTACTGTTGCCCTCGCATTACTTGCAGACCATATTCCGCTGCTTGCAGCATCAAATAAGGTATCGTGTCTGCTCATACATACCGTTGACGACCCACTTATAGAACCTGCATTAGGAGCTGCATTAATGGTAAGACTAAAACGTGCTATTACAGTGCCACAACTATTTGTTACTGCATATTGTATGGTATCGGTACCGGCAGAAACAGCAAAAACAATACCGCCAGACACACTGGCTGTTGTATGTATGCTACTCCAAGTGCCACCTGTAACAGAATCTCTAAGAGTATCTATTGTGCCTGCACATATAACATGTGTACCTGTAATAATGCCCGGATTAGCCAATGGCAATACATGTATCGTATCTCTTACTGATGTAGAGCCGCATGTATTACTAACGGTATAAAGTATAGAATCGGTACCGGATGATAGCCCGGTAACAACGCCACTGCTCGAAATACTTAAAATACTACCCGTGCCGGACCATGTTCCTCCGCTTGTAGTATCTGTTAAGGTAATTGTAGAGCCAACACATACTGTTGTAGCACCAAAAATAGTACCTGCATGAGGTAATGGTAATACGGTAATATACACTTTTGTAGAATCTAAATAAGTGCCGTCATTTACTTTTATCACAAACGAATCGGCACCTACATAACCACTTGCAGGTGTATAGTAAGCACCCGTAGGCAGCAATAGACCACCCGTAGTTGTAGTAGTATAACTGGCACTAACAGTACCATTTGACGCTCCTATGGCTACAAACCAGTTTTCGGTTTGGCTTACATCGCTATCTATAACACTCAATAAACTATTAATAGAATCGGGGTTAGAATTTTGACAAACGGAAAATGACTGTATATGACCATGTGTAAAATGCGGTGGATGGTCTTGGCACGTCCCTTCTGTTTGTATTCCTGAAATGCAAATAAATAAAAATATAAAAAAGTAAATAAACTTCATTAAATGTAAATTTTTGCTAAGGTACTTATAAATATAGAATAGCAAAAGAGAATTTTATTTAATCGTATTGTTTTTATGTTTTATTAATTGTAAGTACTATTTCAGTGTGTTTTTAATAGTATGGTTTATGATAAGTAAGACATAGATAGAAGAATAAGAATACTTAAAAAAATATAAATCAATTCTAACATTTCTATTAATTTCATTTAGCTTTGTAAAGTAAATGCCTTTGGAAAAGGAGTTCATTCTTACTTCCGGATTCCCTGCGGAAAATAGGGAAGAACGGGAAAATCTGCCTCTTTTTTTATTAGACCTGATGAGATGTCCGGCATTTTCGCATCCAATTAATCTCCATTTACTCTGAATTTACCGACTATTAATAATCGTTCGCCGACAATAGCTTTTTCATGGCAATAGCTGTTGTATATTTGTTTAAATTATTTACCTTTGTTTATCTCTTTAAAAAAATAATTATGGAAGAAATTCAAATTAAAGAAAGAAATGAGATGCTTAGTTGGGCAGTATTTATTGGATGCATGTTTCTTGGAATGGGAATTGGGGAGATATACGATCGGGGAGGAGTAGGCATGTTCGTAGGTTTAGGCGTTGGCTACATTGCTTCTGCATTAATAGAAAACATAAAGAGAAATAGTTCTCAAAGTAAGATTAGCGGTTAAAGGTGTCTCCGTTCTTCTTTATATTACAGTAGGGCAACAAGAAGTAAAAATAAGCCCTTTCTGCGAATCAATTCAAAAGAACTGAGATTAAATGAATTGGTATATCTCTAAGAATTTCATCACTTTAATTTAGCTTTGTCAAGTGAATGCCTTGAAAGGGAGGAGTATATTCTCACTTCCGGATTCGTTAAGGAAAATCCGGAAAAACGGGGAACAATTGATTACTATGAAAACAGAAAGGGGCTAATACCTATCTCTAGGCTATTACTATAAATTTAGCTTCGTATCTTTGAATTCAGGTTGCAAACCGGCTGATTTTCAAGACCCGAGTTGGTTACGCAATTAGCCATGCTGCAAACTCGCGGCAGACGGATAGACTTTCACTAAAAATATTTTTATTTCGATAAAAGAATTTGCGAAAATACTATATTTGACTATGGCTTACAACGAGAAAATATCCGACAGAATACGAGAGGCATTGGTAGATATACCTAATGTAGAGGAGAAACAGATGTTTGGTGGTCTTTGCTTTATGGTGAATGGCAAAATGTGCATTGGCATCAATAACGATGAAATGATGTGCAGAATTGATCCTGCTAACGATAAAGAAGCATTAAGCAGGGTAGGGTGCAGGCTGATGGATTTTACAGGGAAAACGATGAAAGGATATGTTTATGTAAACGAAGATGGTATGAGAACAAATACAGATTTTGAATTTTGGGTTGGCTTATGTTTGGAATTCAATAAATTTGCCAAAGCCTCTAAAAAGAAGAAAAAATAGGTATTCTTGAAGCGCGGATTAAATCAATTTTTTACATGAATTGCATAATTGAGACCGAAACGGAAAAAGATTTCACAGAAATATATAATCTTATTAAAAATGCTTTTGAAACATCTGAAGATGCTGATGGCGATGAACATGATTATGTTAATAACCTGCGTAAAAGCCCGAACTATATTCAAGACCTCGCATTTAAAATTAAAGTTGATTCAAAGATTATAGGTCATATCATGCTTACAAAAACCTATATAGAGCGAAAAAATGAAAGATTGGAGGCGTTGTTGCTTTCACCGGTATGTGTTCTTTGGGAATACCGTAATAAGGGTATAGGTTCAAAATTGATTGAACATAGCTTAGTCGTTGCGAAAGAAAAAGGCTTTAAGGCTGTATTTTTGGTTGGTGAGCCCAAATATTATAACCGTTTTGGTTTTATGTCAATATCTAATTTTGGTATTGAAGATACCGGATATATTCCCATAAAATATAAATTGGCAATTGAATTGCAGAATGGATATTTAGCAGACAAAGGCGGTAAAATTTCAATTTATTGAAGGCTTTTTTACAAATTCCAGTCTGGTATCAGCGTCTCGCTCATACCTAAAATGTGCAAGCGTCAGTTTGCGAGTAAAACTATCGCTTCTCTCTTTAATGTTTCAATCCCTGTGCCGCGAATGGCATTTCACCGGGCGGAGTGGTTCAGACAAAAACTAAAATCGCCCCCCGTTCTTCTTGATGTTCCGTTAGTACAACAAGAAGTAAGCCCGTACCTACGAACGTATTCAAAGAACTGATTTAAATGAAAAGGCATACTGCTAAGAATTTCATCACTTTTCATTTAGCTTTGTCAAGTAAATGCCTTTGGAAAAGGAGTTCATTCACTTCCTGATTCCCTGCGGAAAATCAGGAAGAACGGGGTGAAGAATAAAATAAAAATAATT
>CAIYTT010000183.1 GCA_903929195.1 uncultured Bacteroidota bacterium | reverse complement strand
CAATATTAAATTTTTAAAAACACTCTTTTTCTTAAAAATAATTCGTTAATTTTATTTAAGAATTATTAAATAATGAAAAAACTCTTTTTTTACTTAATTATACTTAGTTCTTTAACTACTATTGTTAAAGCACAAAGCCTTATTGTTGATTCTACAAGGTTTGTGGGTGGTACAAAAGGAGCAACAATTTTTGAACATTCAATATCTACAAAAGATAAAGGGATTTTATTAGTTGGTTTGGAATCGTATAACCCCGGCGGTATTATTCCTTCCTTTCCATTAGATACAATATTTTATAATGTACTAATCGTTAAAATAGATAGCAACCAACAAATCAGCTGGCTAAAAGTATATGGCGGTACACGAGATGACCAAGCCGTGAGTGCGTGCCAAACACCGGATGGTGGTTATGCAGTATTGGCAACCACATGGTCGAATAATGGCAATGTTACAGGTTTTAAAGGTGGTGAGGATATTTGGTTATTACGCATAGACAGTAACGGTAATTTATTATGGGAAAAAACTTATGGAGGTTCTGCTTCGGGTATTTCCATTGCCAATACGCCCGATAATGGGTTTATTATACTGGGTAGCGGTACGGGTGCCGATACAGATGTGCCCTTTCATTACGGAAGCTCTTTAATTGAAGATTGGGTTGTTGTGAAAACAGACAGCATGGGTAATAAACAATGGTGTAAAGATTTGGGGGGAACACAGCAAGAGGCAAGCATCGGTTCTATACTTGCCATTGATACTGCATATTATTTAATCAGTTCTTCAAATTCCATAGACCATGATTGTACAGATACTTTTTGGCACGCAGGTATAGATACATGGGAAGATTACCATATGCTTAAATTAGACAAAAGCGGTAATGTATTGTGGGATAGCAGTTATGGTGGTTCGGCAAACGATTATATTAATTATGCCATGTATGATGCGAGGGACAGCACAATCATGATTGTAGGTGGTACAGGATCAAATGATTACATGGTTACCGACTATCAAGGGGGGGGGGATTTTTGGGTACTAAAAGTGAATAGAAACGGGACTTTGGTATGGAAAAAAACATTAGGTGGTATAAGTAAAGATTACGGAAATAGTATTTGTATAACACCAAACGGCGGATATTTGGTTGTGGGAAGTACAGATACGGGCATATTAGCCATTCACCATATAAAATTATTCTGCTTGGACAACGCGAGTAATGAAATTACCAGCAAAATATTCGGCGGTTTAAATGATGATGACGTATCGTCAGTAATACCCTATTTGGATGGATATGTGGCTTCTGGATATAGCGGATCGCAAATATTTACAGAGGGTATTTGTAATATGAATTATAGCGGTGCATTTATAAGCTATATAGATTATTGGCCTTTAACAGTATTAAATTTTAATAATGAAGAACAATTAAAAATTTACCCAAACCCTATAAAAGATAAAGTAACTATTTATTTACCAAATAGGAATGGTAACATACAAATTATTAATAGTATAGGACAATTAATATACAACAAACAAACTGACCAACAAAACATGGAAATAAATACGACAGAATGGAATAAGGGACTTTATTTAATAAAATATCAAAGTGAAACAGGAATAGTGTTGACAGGCAAAATAATAAAAAACTAAACAAAATAATATGAAGGCAACACTGAAAGTCCTTGTTTTATGCCCTCACTTGTCCTCGTTTGCAACGAGGATAATAAGGTTAGGCGTTTTTAACGCCCATAAATTTTATCAAATAAAATAATTAACTTTGAAAAATGTAAAGAATGTGATTTGTGGCGTTACAAACGCCTATCCATAGCATCCTCGTTGCAAACGAGGTCGAGTTGAAAGTCAGCAAAAATGCTGACTTTCTCTGCGGTGTAGTCCCGAGCGGGGAAATGTCGAACCAATTGTACGAAGATTTGATTGAAATTTAATAAACATACAAAACGGTAATAGTAACGTGTGGCAAAAAGTGGTGGTGGGTAGACATGTCAAATTGAAGGAAATTTGACATGTCTTTATTTCCAGACATGAGTTCACTACACACATTGCCCATCTTCTCGCGCCAGTGGGATATTTTTATGAAACTATTTTTCTGTATTTTTAATTTTTAATAGCGTACAGTCTTTTTATTATACAAACTTTTTAACATTAATATGGGCACTATTTTATGCAAATCTTCGATTGAACATAGTAAAATAAAATGTTTTTAAATTTTACGTATTTAATAAATAGGAAAATAGCTTACTACTTTCTACTTTTGACTTTCTACTATAAAAAACAGACAAAAGATAAATTATGCAATTTGATTTTAAGAAAATAAGATTTGACCTCTTAGCAATTGTTCTTTTTTTAATCCTTTCGTTCGCATATTGTTATCCGCAATTGCAGGGTAAAAAACTAAATCAGCACGATAATATTAACTGGCAGGGTATGGCTCGCGAGGGTATGCAATACCATGATTCTACCGGTAAAGATGTATTATGGTCTAATAGTATGTTTGGCGGTATGCCTACATATACAACCTATGTGGGTTGTGCCAATACCAACTATGTAGGGTATGTACAAACTTTTTTAGAGGTAGTGGGTAAACCGGCTTATTTCTTTTTTATAGCTATGCTGTGTTTTTATTTATTGGTGCGTGTTTTGGGTGTAAATAACTGGTTGGGTATAGTAGGGGCTGTTGCGTATGCTTTTGCATCGTATAATGCCATTATTATTGGTGTAGGGCACGATACTAAAATGCTTACTATGGCTTATTTACCGGCAGCGTTAGCAGGTATTTATCTTATATATCAACAAAAATGGTGGTCGGGTGCAGCAATAACAGGCATTGCATTCGGACTCATTTTTACTAATAATCACTTTCAGGTTATCTATTATTCAATAATAATGTTCTTATGCTTTGGCATAGCAATGTTTTTTATAGCATTAAAACAAGGAAAAATAAAGGAATTTTTCATTTCAAGTGCTGTCGTTTTAGTAATAACACTAATAGGTATAGGGCCAAGTATGACATCTATATTTACTACAAGTGAATATACATCTGAAACCATGCGTGGTGGTAACAGCGAACTTTCGGGGCACGATAAAAAAGCAAATGGTGGTTTAGATAAAGATTATGCTTTTGCTTGGAGCAATGGTATTGGTGAAACATTTTGTTTAATGGTTCCTTATTTATATGGCGGTTCTAATGATGAAAGTTTGGGCGAGGGTTCTAAAACGTATCAAAAATTAATAGCAATCGGTGTGCCTCCTGAAAAAGCAGAACAGTTTTGCAGTCGCTTACCAATCTATTGGGGGCCGCAACCGTTTATTGGCGGTCCGGTTTATTTTGGTGCTATTATTTGTTTCTTATTTGTTTTTGCATTGCTCATAATGCGTTCGCCGCATAAATGGTGGATATTGATTGCATGTTCCATTTGTATCGTTATGTCGTGGGGTAAGCATTTTGCCGGTGTCAACTATTTCTTGTTCGACCATGTACCTATGTTAAATAAATTCCGTACCCCGTCTATGATTTTAGTTATACCCCAGTTTTTATTCCCGTTATTAGGTGTTTTGGGTATTAATGAACTGATAAAAGGCGATTTCAAAAAAGAATGGTTGGAAAAAAGATTACTCATTTCTGCAATTGTTACAGGCGGTATTTGTTTAATTATTGCTATAGGTAGTTATACTTTTATAAATTTTAAGTCTGCAAATGATGATGGTACCCGCCAACAGTTTTCTTCCATGTTTTTACAAGGTAATAATAAGGAAGCAGTGCAACAAGCAAACGATTTGGCTTCGCAACTTGTAAGTGCCATACAGGCAGATAGAGCCCCTTTTGCAGCTAATAGTGCTATAATAAGTTTTATATTTATTTTAGTGGCTGCTTTATTTATTTGGGGCTTTATTCTTAAATTTTTTAATGTACAAATATTAATTGCAGCTTTAGGTTTATTAGTAGTAATAGACTTAGTAATGGTTGACAATAAATATTTAAGTGAGAAAAATTATGCTGATGCAAGCGATTACGATGAGGCATTTAAACCAAGAGTTGTAGATACAAAAATATTAAGTGATCCCGACCCTTATTATCGCGTTCTTGATTTAACTATAAATACCTATAACGATGCAAAACAAGCATGGTTTCATAAATGTATTGGTGGTTACCACCCGGCAAAAATGGAAATCTATCAAGACCTTATTGATAATCATTTAGGTAGAAAAGGCTATAATAGGGAAGTATTAAATATGCTGAATGCAAAATATATTATTGGTGGGCAAGCCGGTAGAGAGCAGGTAATGAAAAATCCGGATGCTTGTGGTAATGCTTGGTTTGTAGATGAAATAAAATGGGTAAACACAGCAGATGAAGAAATGAGCGGTTTAAAAGCACCGCAACTTGGTGATACCGCTAACGACCCTACGAGTTTTAATCCAAGAAAAACGGCTCTAATTCGTGCTACTTTCAAAACACAATTAGGAGATGGTGCTATTGGTAAAGATAGTGCTGCTTTTGTGAAGCTTGCAAAATATGGTTTAGATGATATTAGCTTTGTTAGTAATAATTCAAAAGACGGTTTAGCAGTATTTTCAGATATTTATTATTCAAAGGGCTGGAAAGCAAGTATTGATGGTACGGAAGTACCAATTGTAAAAGCAGACTATGTGCTGCGGGCTATTAGAATACCAAAAGGTTCGCATAAAATAGAATTTCATTTCAGACCCGATAGTTTCTATAAAGGGAGGACATTGGCGATGGTAAGCAGTATTCTATTAATCTTAATTTGTTGTGGGGCAGTTTATTTTACTTTAATAAAAAATACAAAAAAAGCAGCTTAATTAGTTCGTGTTTATGAATAGTTGATAGGCTAAAAAGTTATTTTGAACGATTTTTTTTTAATTAAAATAAGAAATAATATTGTAATTATCTTGTTTTATGGACGAGTTAGGTAAATTTGAGCTAAAAAAATTATTTGGTTTTAGAAAAGAAATGAGTTTTGGCTTTTATCTTACCGACTTTTTATTTAGAAAGATTTTAAGACAAAATGCAGCAATTAAATGGGCAGTACATCATACAAGTACCATTCATTGCAGCGAAAAACTTATTAAGGGTAAAAATGTTTTCCCGGGCGACTCACCCGGAGTATATATAAATGCAATAAATGGAGTAAGTATTGGTGATTATACTAATATTGGGCCAAATGTAGGCATACTTTCTACAAATCACGATTTTATTAATAATGATTTACAAAGTACCGCAGTACCAATTGAAATAGGTAAATTTTGTTGGCTGGGTATGGGGGCTATTATTTTACCCGGTATCAAATTAGGCGATTTTACAATTGTTGGGGCAGGTGCTATTGTTACTAAAAGTTTTGCAGACGGGTATTGTGTGTTAGCAGGTAACCCGGCTAAGGTAATAACAAATTTAAATAAAGAAGAATGTAATGCCTTTGCAGAAACGAAAAAGTAATACTTTTTTCAGTAACACATTTTATATTTTTATTATCAGATTTTTTCCTTCTTTGGCAAACCTGATAGTACTATTAGTTTATTCTCATAAATTAGTACCTGCAATTTATGGTACTTATCAAAATTTCTGGATAAGTCTTAGTATTTTTTATCCGTTTGCTTGTTTTGGCATACATGTATTAATAATAAATTATAGTAAGAATACATTGGCGCAAATTGTATCTAAATTAAAATCATCATATTATTTTTTATATGCATTCTGGCTATTAATTTTATGTAGCCTTTTTGCGTATTTGCAGTGGCATTTTCTTAATATTCCTGTTTATATTTCTTTTTTATTATTGTTTTCGTTTAGCATTTCTATTATAGTTGAAGCAATATTAATGGTTTTTAAAGATTTTCTACAACTAATTATAGTAAGTGCATTTTTTTCATTGGTTTATATATTTATGCATATTTATGTACTATATATTGGGTTTTCTTTGGTTCAAATATTCTATTTTATACTTTTTGTAACTGTAGCAAAACTCATATTTTATTCTGCAATGTTAAGAGGCAAGTTCAATAAAATAAAAAATGAAATAGAAGAGTCTGATAATTTTGATATAAAAAAGATAAAGACACTTTGTCTCCATTTAGGTATTTTTGATATTATACAAATGCTATCCACTTATTTAGATAAATTTGTAATTGCACTTTTTCTTGCATCAGAAATTTCTGCCATTTATTACAATGGCTCAATGAATATACCGTTTCTACCATTATTATTAAGTGCAGCGGGCAGTGCAGTACTATTGCAATTAGTAGCAGAACAAAAGCAGGATACACACTCTAATCTGGTTTCACTAATGAATGAATCGGGTAGGGTACTTTCTTGTATTGTGTTTCCTCTGTTTTTTTTCTTGTTGTTTTTTAGGCAAGAGCTAATTGTAAATCTGTTTTCTGAAAAATATAGAGCTGCTATTCCCGTTTTTTTTGTCTCTATTCTTGTGTTGCCTATGCGTGCCTATAGCTACACTACAGCCCTCCAACGCTTACATAGAGGCGACCTAATAAATATTGGTGCTATTTCGGAGTTATTAATAGGTTGTGGGTTATTATATCCGTTATACCTATGGAAAGGATTACCCGGTGTTGCTTTTAGTTTCGTTTTTTCTACCTACCTGCAAGGATTCTTTTATTTATTTCAAACATCAAAACTATTAAAAGTACCTTTATTAAGTTTAATACCCTATAAAAACTGGTTAGCAAAGATATGTTTGTTTGCTATATTGTTTTATTGTTATCGTTATATAGGCATATTATATTTAACACCTATAATTAGCATAATTTTGGGAAGTCTTTTATTATTTTTGATAATAGGCGTTTCATTGATGTTTGAATTGTTTAAACATAAAAAATATGGCAATAATAAATAGTAAATTTAGAAATAAAAATATTGATAATACAGGTTTCAGTAATAATAGTAGTAATGAGGGGCGTAGATTGATTAATGCCGATGGTAGTGCAAATATAAAAAAAAGAGGTCTCCCTGTTTGGTCGCGAATAAGTATATATCATACATTATTGCGTATGAAAAGAACGCAGTTCTTTCTTTCCATATTTTTATTTTATACAGGTATAAATTTGTTTTTTGCTGTTATTTATTTTTCAATAGGTGTTGAAAACCTTATGGGTGTTGATAAGGGGCAATCTTATTTTGACAAATTTATGGAAGCTTTTTTCTTTAGCTCACAAACACTTACTACTGTTGGTTATGGCAGGGTTTCGCCAATGGGCATGCTTACAAATACATTCGCTTCGTTAGAATCTTTATTAGGCATTACTGTTTTTGCTGTAATGACCGGCTTAATTTATGGTCGTTTTTCTCGCCCGCGAGCCTATTTAAAATTTAGTGATAATCTAATTGTTGCACCCTATAAAGACGGGATAGCCTTAATGTTTAGAATTGCTACTTATAAAAACAATCACCTTACAGATGTAGAGGCACAGGTAACACTTGCATTGCACATTAAAGAAAATGAGAAAAAAGTAACCAAGTTTTTTCAATTGAACTTAGAGATTTCTAAAATAAATTCTCTGTCATTAAGCTGGACGCTTGTACACCCCATAAATGAGGATAGCCCGTTAATAAATTATACCAAAGAGGATATTAAAGATAGCGAAATGGAAGTTATTGTTAATGTAAAGGGGTTTGATGACCATTTTTCAAATATTGTGCAACAGAGAACATCTTATACCTATAGCCAAGTTGTTTATGGGGCTAAGTTTAAACCAATGTATGAGCGAGCCACTGATGGTAGTACAACCATTTTGGAACTGAATAAAATAAATGATTTTGAATTAGTAAAAATGCCTGTAAAACATGAAAATAGTGAATTGGTAATGGAATAATGCTTATATTATTTACCTATAAAATGAGCTTATGCATCCGATTCAAATGCAAAAATATCAGTACATTTTTTTAGACATACTAAAAGTATTCTTATTCAATATTTACTATATTCGTTAATTGCCGGTGAATTTCCATAAGATTCTTCTAATATGCAATAATAAATTTTTATTAACTTACCACATAAAATTTCTAAATTTTAGTGCCTGTTATTTGAGTAAAATATGTAGAACCAGCAGTTGTAGCATTTGGATCGTATATATATTCAACAATACTATATTTTTCATAATTAAAACTAAGTGAATCGTTAAAACCTCCCAAAAACATTGTCTTATTTACTGTATTTATAGAAACTAAATGTAGTGCTGCATATCCATATTGAGCAGGTTCTAAGTTCCATAAAATTGACTCTGAATAAAAGCCACGTGTTATAGTTGTATTATCAAAATTAATAGCCATTAGCCCACTATCGTATTTGTAGCTTTTATTTCCTACACTATCAAAAACAGAGTCAATTTCTTTAATTCTATATACACCTACAATATTTGATAAGTAATTTGGAGTATTCGTATTTGTTTTTTTGCAACTCCAAATAAATAGAATAAAAACACATATAAATAATAAATTGTTTTTCATGAAAATTATTTTATTTTATGGGGTTTGTAATAGAGTATGAAAGTAAGTAGAAGTCGAATCCATATTATAATTCTCATATGTTACACTATTAGTAATGTAATTATAGTATATAAAATTCGCAACATATTGTTTCCCATACAATATATATGGAATTTGAATAAATGTTAGTGTTTTTTGAGAATCGTTCGCAGAAAGACATACTAATGTGTCATAGTGATAACTACCTGAATAATAAGGACTCCAACTATTTAAATTAAAGCCTATTTTTGAATTATCAATAACTATAATAGAAAGAGTATCGGTAATTAAATCGTGAAATCTGTTTCTATTAGTATATTGTCCATCAATATATCCATGCAAAATATAAGTACCCTGCACAATTTTAGATGTATAGTTAGGGCTTGTTGTTGTTTGCTTTTTGCAACTACAAAGAAAGAGTACAATCATATAAAAATAAATGGTTTGCTTTTTCATATTATTCAGAGTATTCATTAATTGCCGGTGAATTACAATAAGATTCTTCTATTTTACAAATATACAATATCTTTTAATGATTATTGGTGAAATTTCCTTCAAATTGACATATCTCATTTACCTACCCACTACCACCTTTTGCCACACATTGGTATTACCGTTTTGTATGTTTATTAAATACAAGCCCGGTAGCCAAGTGGCTATATTTATAACCTCTTGGGTAGCACCGGTAGTTAATGTATGCTTAGTTAAGGCTCTCCCGGTATAATCATAAACCGTAAACAGGCTATTAGCAGCAAAGCCTGCCGGGTTGCTTATGGTTAAAAAATCTGTGGTGGGGTTAGGGCTTATTACATATTTATCATCAGCTCTGGTAGTAGTTGCAGTACCTAAAATAGTGCAGCCTATAGAATTAGTAAAGGGTGCATAGCCATTTATATCGCAATAATAGGCAGCCGGTATATGTATCTCTGGGGAAACACCATTTTGAGAAAAGCAAAGTAACCGTAAACAATTTGGAGCAATACGTTCTACTGGATAAAAGGGGTCTCCTAAACAACCAATGCCTTCTAAAACCATATACTTGCGATAGTGGTATGTTATCCCAAAATCAATAGAAGAATCATATCGTCCTCCTGAAAATTCAAATAGTTTATGATAAACCCCATTTATTAGTATTGAATCAAGATTTTTTACAGTATCTACATAATAGCCATAACTGCCTGAGTCCAAAAAATGATTTATGGTATCACCTACCTGTAAATTGTAATTGTAAAGAATACCTTCGCCATGATATTTGGCAAAATATACTATACCTGCTACTGTATCTTCTCTAATATCTTTTGAAAACCAAACATGTCCACCCACACTTTCACAAATTGAACTTGTATTTAATAGGTATTCAACAATAGTATCACGATGATAACCTGAATAAATTATTGGGCTATAAGTAAAGATATACTTAAAATTACAGCCTAAGCTAGACGGGTCATTCAATTGTGTTACCCATTGGTTACCGGGATTGCTAAATCTTATTTTTTGAGCATCAGCATTAAATGTAATAAGAAGCAATAGTATTAATAACTTTAGTTTCATAAATAGTATATTTAAATGTCATTTACTATATTCATTAATTGCCGGTGAATTACAATAAGATTCTTCTATTCTACAAATATACAATATCTTTTAATGATTATTGGTGAAATTTCCTTCAATTTGACATAGCTCACCTACCTACCCACCACCACCTTTTGCCACACATTGGTATTACCGTTTTGTATGTTTATTAAATACAAGCCCGGTAGCCAAGTGGCTATATTTATAACCTCTTGGGTAGCACCGGTAGTTAATGTATGCTTAGTTATGGCTCTGCCGGTATAATCATAAACCGTAAACAAGCTATTAGCAGCAAAGCCTGCCGGGTTGCTTATGGTTACATACTCTGTTGCCGGGTTTGGGCTTATTACATATTTATCATCAGCTTTTATAGTAGTTACAGTACCTAAAATAGTGCAGCCAATAGAATTAGTAAAAGGTGCATAGCCATCTATATCGCAATAATAGGCAGCAGGTATATGTATCTCTGGGTAAACACCGTTTTGAGAAAAACAATGTAACCGTAAGCATTTAGGAACAATATTTTGTACAGGATAAAAGGGGTCTCCTAAACAACCAATGCCTTCTAAAACTGTATACTTGCGAAGATATTTGCGTGTTGAATCAAAAGAATCAATAAATACACCTGAAAACTCAAATAGTTTATGATAAATCCCATTTATTAGTATTGAATCAAGACTTTTTACAGTATCTACAAAATAGCGATGACTGCCTGAGTCCAAAAAATAACTTATAGTATCACCTACCTGTAAATTGTAATTGTAAAGAATACCTTCGCCATGATATTTGGCAAAATATACTATACCTGCTACTGTATCTTCTCTAATATGTGTTTCAAACCAATTGTATGGACCTTCATATTCGCAAAAGGTACTCGTATTTAAAGGAGAGGAAACTATGGTATCTGTTAGATAAACCGTATCTATTGGTTTAGTAACAAAAGTAAAGGTTAGTCTCCAATCGCACCCAAAGCCGGAAAGGTTGTCATGATAATGTGCTACCCATTGGTTACCGGGATTACTAAATCTTATTTTTTGTGCGTCAGCAATATATGTAATAAGCAGAAATAGAATTAATAACTTTAGTTTCATAAATAGTATATTTAAATGTTATTTACTATATTCATTAATTGCCGGTGAATTGCAATAAGATTCGTCTATTTTACAAATATACAATATCTTTTAATGATTATTGGTGAAATTGAAGGAAATGATATATTTCACTTACTTGCCTAACTACCTGCTATTGTCATGTTGTATTAGATTTTACAACTTTTTTTGAAGTTATCAAATCGGGTTGAAAATTATTAACAATATACATTAATATTTGGCTACCTGCAATAAGATTTATCTATTACACAAATATAAACAGTACTTGCAAACGAATAGTATAAACTTAAAAAATCAAAAATAAAATTCCCTGTTCATTCTACATTTCTTCTGGGGGAATTGGCTCAGACAAAAACTAAAATCACACAAAAAACACTCTCCCTCAAACCCATGCCCAACAACACAAACACCAACAACCCACCCATAAAAGGTGTAATTAAACCATAAATCGTTATTCTAAAATAAAATACCTTACACCAAAAATCATTGAATCAACAAAAAACAAACTGCCCACTATGAGTACGAAACGAGCAATTATTGAGCAATTTTATTTTTACAAGTACCTCATTATCAATAAATTACGAAAAACAAACTGCCCATTTAAATTTTTAGGTATAAACGGGTCATTTTCATATAATTTTCTTTTACGTTATCTTGAAAATTTGAGCCATTTTTAATGCATTTGTATTTTAAAATTACCTTTCTATTACCTTTTTAAAAAAATTGCTTACATTTATGCTACTAATTAAATTTTTATGAAAAAATATTATATATATATTGTAGTTGCTGTATTTTCAATAGCCATTTTTTCTATTAATACATCTATTACTACTATTAACAATAGCGAAGATGAGAACAAAGGTAGTGGAGGTGAAGAGAATGGGAATATGCAATATGAAATAAATAGACTAAAAGACCCTGCTACAGGCAAAATACCGGATAATATAAGAGCCCGTGAATTGGCTTTTGCAAAAACACTACCCACCGACTTAGTTTTTTCTGCCGGTAGCCGTACAACCTCTTCAGCATTGGTTTGGAACGAAAGAGGTCCTTGGAATGTAGGCGGCAGAACACGTGCTTTAGCAATAGATATAAGCAACGAAAATAATTTTTTGGTAGGCTGTGTTTCCGGTGGTATCTGGCGCAGTACAGACCAAGGCGTAACTTGGTCGCAAACTACACCCCTGCAACAATGTACAAGTGTATCTTGCATAGCACAAGATACTCGTGCCGGACATACCAATGTTTGGTATTATGGTTCTGGCGAGGCTTACGGTAATTCAGCAAGTGCAAGCTATGCATTTTATTTAGGCAATGGTATTTATAAATCGTTAGACAGTGGTGTTACATGGGCTTTATTACCTTCTACTACAACTCCGCATATTACAAGTTTTACACAATGGAGCCAGCTAAACTGGGCACTCGCAACCGACCCATCAGATACGCTAAATGATGTAGTATATGCAGCCTCTTATGGTGCTATTTATAAAAGTACAGACGGTGGCACTTCTTGGACTTGTATTACGATACCTACCTCATCGGGTGTTTCGTATTACACCGATGTTGCTGTAACAAGTACGGGTATTGTATATATGACACTGAGCAGCGACGGCTCTTTTCGAGGTATTTACAGGTCGAGCGACAAAGGGGTAACGCTTACAAACATTACTCCTGCCGGTTTCCCCACTACCTATAATAGGGTAAAAATTGGCATTAGTCCTATGGATGAAAATCAAGTTTATTTTTTGGCTAATTCACCCGGTTTCGGACAAAGCGATACAGACTTTTTAGGGAACGTGGAATATACAAGTTTATGGAAATATAAATACTTTTCAGGGAATGGCATAGACAGTGGCTGTTGCTTATGGCAAGATTTCTCGCATAATTTGCCTGCTACCGGCACTTATTTCGACCATTTCCTTACCCAACAATCGTATGATATGGCTGTAAGACCTAAACCTAATGATACCAATACCGTATTTATTGGCGGTACAAATTTGTTTCGTTCCACATCAGGCTTTGCCGATACCTTGCATACAACCCATATTGGTGGTTATGCAACACATACAACCATGCCCAATTTTCAGGTTTATTTAAATCACCATCCCGACCAGCATGAAATTGTTTTTTATAGAAGCAATCCCGATAAAATGTTATCCTCCAATGATGGTGGTGTTTTCCAGTGTCTTGACAATACGGCTAGCACTGTTTCTTGGAATCCATTAAATAATGGTTACTTAACCTCTTTGTTTTATGCCTGTGCTATAGACCATGCAACAACAAGCGATATTATAGTTGGTGGCACACAAGATAACGGTAACTGGTTTGTAAATTCTGCAAGCGTACTTACACCTTGGGTAAGACCTTTTAATGGCGATGGTACTTTTTGTGCTATTGCTGATAGCAGTAAAGACTATTTTTTAAGTGTGCAGAATGGCAAAATTAGAAAAATGAGATTAAATTCTGCAGGCGGCACAGATAGTTTTGCAAGAATAGACCCTATTGGCGGGCATGGGTATCTATTCGTAAATCCATTTGTAATAGACCCCAACAATAATAACATTATGTATTTGGCAGGCGGTAAATCTCTTTGGCGTAATGATAATTTAGCGGCAATTCCGTATGCTAATAATTACGATTCCATAAGTACAAATTGGGTTAGGTTCCCGGATTCTACCTCTACACTCGGTAATCAAATTACTGCTGTTGCAGTTTCTACAATACCTGCAAACAGAGTTTATTTTGGTACCTCAAGTCAAAAAGTATTTAGAGTTGATGGTGCAAACATAGGTACACCTGCATTTACTAGTATTACAAAATCTAAGTTTCCAGGTGGCGGTAATGTAAGTTGCATAGCAATAGACCCATTAAATGCAGACAATATAATTGTTGTATTTTCAAACTATGGTGTGTTAAGCCTATTTTATTCTAACGATGGTGGTGCAACTTTTTCTAATATTGGTGGCAACTTAGAGGCAAATAAGAGGTACGGTACTGGTGATGGGCCTTCTTGCAGATGGGCAAGCATTATGCCTGTAAACGATGGCTATGTTTATCTTGTAGGCACAAGCGTAGGTTTATTTGGCACAACTATATTAAACGATACTTCTACAGTATGGACGCAATTAGGGGCCGGTTCTATTGGTGCATCTATTGTAAACCAAATGGATTATCGTATTACAGATGGCTTGGTAGCTGTAGCCACCCACTCTCATGGTATTTTTTCTGCCCGTATTACGCAGCAGGCTGATGTTAATTTTGTTAAGAATATAAATGGGGCAAGCTATGTATTAGATTTTAAGAATTACCCTAATCCTTTTACAAACGAAACGACCCTTTCTTTTAATATGAAAGAAAATGCAACAGTTGTTTTAGATGTTTATGATATGCAAGGAAGATTAATTGAAACATTAGTAAATGGTAATTTAGATGCAGGCGAGCATGATTTTGTTTTTAATAGAAAAAAATTAGCTCCCGGTGTCTATTTCTGTTGTTTATTTTCAGGTGGGTTTAAAGCAACTAAAAGTATAGTAATAAGGTAGTTTTAGTATTAATAACACTACTTTTATAATACAGGTAAATAATTTAACATGAAACTTTCGGGTACACCGCTACGAATAACGATAGCTGCAATAGGGTTTATTTTTGTAATAGTAGGCAGTATTTTTACAGATACAAGTTCTTTTGTATATAAAAATAGCCAATACTATAATCAGCATATATATGCATTTGAGTGGGTTGGTGTATTCATAAAGTTTGTAGGTTTTTTTACAGTTGCTGCTTGTGGTATTATTGCAAAAAAAATAGAAAAAAAAACATAATTTATATTCTATTCGTAATGTAAACAGCAACTTATTCCAGTCCTTTGCCTTTGCTTACATAAGGATTGTTTTTTATGTAAAACCGGTATGGTAAGAGTGCATCTTCTTGTGCATAAGCTACACCAACTCTTGTTTTACTAACAATGTCGGTATCGTTTACAATAATTCCTCTGTCTTCAATATGTAATTCATTACTTTGTAAGCTAATACCTGTATAGTTAGTAGTAATACCTAAAGCCATACTTAATGCCCCCGGACCAGAGGTAAGCGTTGTTTTTAATTGATGCATTTTACGTCGGCACAGCATTTCAGTAATACCATCAATAGGTTCTATAGCTCTAATAAGAATAGCATGAGGTATATCTTTAGTATTGGTAACAACATTAAATAAATGATGAATGCCATAACAAAGGTAGATATAGGCAACACCACCGTTACAGTACATAATCTCCGTTCTGTTGGTGCGTCTATTATTGTAAGCATGCGATGCTTTATCATTAATACCGTTATATGCTTCAACCTCTACAATTTTCCCTGAAGTTTTAATGTCGTTAATTTCGGTTACAATTATTTTACCTAATAAATCTTTAGCTATATTTAAAACATTGTTGCGAGTATAAAATGTTTCCGGTAATATCATAAATAAAAGTACAATTATTATTGGAAATTTGTATATTGTACATTGATGTAAAGTATATGGTCATGTTTTTTGTGTAATATAAAAATACTATGTACAGTTCAACTTTCTTTTTCTTCGCATAAGCTTTTAAGGTAAAAGTAATAATAGATTTATTAATGTTTAATTGGCAATAAATGAACTAAAGATTATCTTTATGAATGCTAAAAATGTTTTATGTGTTTTTGACAGTATAAATTTTGATATTAATTTTTTGTTTTCTGATTTCTATATCTTGCTTTTTTCTTAACTTTATAAATATTTAAACTTCTGTATTGAAGATTGGTACTTCTTTTCTTCTTTCTTATTATGAAAAGAATGCATTTATGGCTTATTGTTTTGTTACTTCCGGCAGTTGCAAATGCACAGTTGAGTGTTCATTTTGTGGCTGCACATAATAGAGGGTGTGCACCTCTTTTTGTAAGTTTTAACGATATGTCAACCGGTGCTATTGTAAGATGGCATTGGGTATTTGATACTTTAAGCAACGCGGATACGTCTGCTCTCCAAAATCCGAACTGGGTTTACAGTACTACCGGCCATTATAACGTAAAACTGATAGCATGGGATTCAATAGGACATGTTGATTCTTTAATAATACCAAATGAAGTGTATGTGTCTCCTCAACCTGTAATTAGGTTTGTTGCAGACGATACTATTCTATCTTGCCCTCCTTTAACGGTACATTTTACAAATTTATCTGATACCGGTGCTTGTGTTCCCAATTATACTTGGTTTATAGACTCATCCCTTATACATTCTACTAATGCAAGTTATATATTTACGCATCATGGTTTGTATAATATAACATTAAGCGAAACTGACTCCTGCGGATGCACTGCTTATTTATCAAAATCTAATTACATTAAAATAGATTCAATTGCAGTATGCTTTACCTCGCCAGACACAACAACATGTAGCCCACCCGCAAGGGTATGTTTTAATAATTGTACATCAGGTGCAACACATTATACTTGGTATTTTGGTGATGGTAGTACCGATACTGTTGCAAATCCTTGTCATATATATTCAACTTCCGGCAGCTTTACCGATAGTTTAGTGGCTTCTTCAGCAACCGGATGCACTTCTTTTTCAACAAGAACTAATTATGTAAGTGTGGGGGATTACAGAGTTGGTTTTACAACAGTGCCTCCTACTATTTGTATTAATGCCCCTTTCACCTGTAATGATACAAGCTACGGTGGAATGTATCATCATTGGCAGTTTTCAACTATATCGGGAGATATTAGTAATTTAATCTCGCCAACACATATATATACTTTGAGTGGAATTACTGCAATTATAGATTCTACATGGAATACAAGCGGATGCAATGGAAAAGATACACAATATGTAATGGTCAATCCCTTGCCTATCGATTCTTTTTCTGCAAATAATTTATATAAATGCATCCCAAACGATACTGTTACGTTTATACCGCATATAACGAGTAGTGTAGGGATAGCAAGTTATTTGTGGTTTTTCGGTGATAGTCTTTCGGGTGGTTTAGATAGTTCTATACTTGCAATGCCTACACATATCTACACAAGTACTGATTCTTTTTCAGTTAGGTTAAAAGTGATAGACAATAACGGGTGTATAGCTTATGATACAATACATAATATGATTAATATAAGACCCACTGTTGATACGATAGCGGTAAATTCAGATTCTGGTTGTGTGCCTTTTACGTTAATATATCATACCTTTTTAACGCCACATGTTTCTTATATTACAGATTCTGTTAGTTTTGGCGATGGCTCTTTTTCAACGAGCGATACAGGAAGACATACTTACAATGTTACCGGATATTATAAAGTTATTCATTATTATCATTTACCGGGTGCATGCAGCTATTCCGATACATTACAAATTAAAGCTGGGAATATGCCTGTATTTTCGCCAATTGCTATTCCCGATTCCATTTGTCCCTTAACACAAATCTTATTGGTTGGCAATTGTACCAATTGCACATCTGAAATTTGGAACGTGGAAGGCGGTGGCGGTAGGGCAAATTTAGATACATTTGCAACTTTTTTTACGATGCCTGATAGGGCATACATACATTTTTTTGCTACCGACAGCGGTTGCACACTTAACTATAACGATAGTATATATGTACATTCACCTGATGTAAATTTTGCAGTTTCTGTTCCGGATTGTTCCGATAGGTTTACCTTTAATTTTAGTAATTCGTCATCGGGGGCGTCTTCTTATTATTGGTCGTTTGGCGATGGTGCGTTTTCTAATGATGAAAACCCGCATCATACTTATTCCGGTTTTGGTACTTATACTGTTTCGCTAAGCGATACATCTGCAATTACACATTGTTATAACAGACATAGAATGATTGTACATTTAGACCCCTATCCAACAAATTTCTATTCAACTGATTCTATTGCTTGTAAATTAGAAAATGTATTATTTGTAGGACCGCTTACAAGCTACGGGACTTATTATAATCAATATTCTTGGATTTTTGGTAATGGTACTTCTTTTTTTAGTCCGTCTTATATCTACCCAAGAGTTACTGATAGTGCAATAGGTGTATATCCTGACTTTGGTACATATACTGTTAAATTGATAATTGTTGATGAATATAATTGTATTGATACCATTACAAAAGTTGATTTTGTACATATAACCGGCCCAACCGGTGGTTTAAGGGCATTGTCAAATGTGGGTTGCTCTCCGTTTACTGCACATTTTACTGATTCGACTGCATTTATAACCGGTGTACCAATAAGAAGCAGACATTGGCAATGGAATACCGGTTCTTCTGTTGACATAGGCATTTCTTTAGATACTTTTCATACATATCCATTAGGTAATTATACCGCAATATTAATAGACACTGATATAAACGGATGTTCGGGAGCAGATACGATAGCAATACAATCGGTAAAACCGGCTGCTTATTTTTATACTCCTAACACAAGTGTATGCAGTAATGTACCCATACCTTTTTTTGATACAAATACACATGTAAGCTATACTTGGTATTGGGGTGATGGCAGTAGCTTTCATGATACGATTCAAAACCCTGTGCATGTATATACTGCTAATGGTATTTATTCAGATTCGGTTTTTATTACAACTTTAGCAGGTGGTTCCTATCCGGTGGGGTGTACAAGTAGGTATGTGCGAAGTAATTATATAACTATTAGTAATCATAGTGTGCATTTAGGGTTCAATTTGAATGACACTTTATCAAGATGCCCGCCATTAATTATTTTAGCAACTAATACCAGTATTCCCTTGTCGTATTATTACTATAAATGGAAATTCGGTTTAGATTCAACTACGATAAATTCAACACTTACTAATCCAAACTATGTATATACGTATCCGGGAGATTATACCGTAACTTTAATAGACAGTAGTGCAATAGGTTGTATTGATTCTATAAAGAAAACAGTACATGTTGGCGGACCTAGAGGAACACTGAGTATATTGCAAGATAGTATATGTGTGTCGGGCAATATTACATTGCATTTTACTTCAACAACAACAACTGCATTAGATTCTGTTTATATATGGTGTGTGCCTCCATTTGGTGCATTTGTAACAGATACACCTATGTTTACAATGTATTCGTATAGTATAGGTTCGTGGTTGCCTTATGTAATTATTGATAGTAGTGGTTGTAGAGTTTCGGTACATACAACCGATTCTATACATATACTATTACCACCCACAATTTCAATCAATCATCCTACTGCTATATGTAAGTATTCTGCTGTTAATTTAGTTGTAGCCGGAGCATCTACCTATTCATGGTATCCACCAAGTTCATTAACTTGTATTAATTGTGCAAATACGATTGCAAGCCCGTTAGAACTTACTAATTACAGGGTAATAGGTACTACAGCCCCTGGTTGTAACGATACTGCATATACAACAGTATTAATAGATACATTACATCCGGTAACTATTACAGGTAAACCTGCAATCTGTTTTGGTAATTCCGATACTTTAATTACTTCCGGTAGAGCAACAAGCTATTATTGGGCGGGCAGTGCGTTAACTTGTTTTTATTGCGATACAAATATTGTACATCCCGATACGAACAGTACTTATTATGTTATAGCAACAGATACATTAAGTTGTCAAGATACATTTTCGTTTCAGGTAAATGTATTTCCATTGCCTGTAATTACTGTATTTCCTTCTTCACCAAATGTTTGTGCAGGTTCATCGGTGCAATTAAATGCTTTTGGTGCAGATTCATTTTCATGGACGCCAAATATTAATTTGTCTTGTAATTTATGTCCTAATCCAATATCAACAATCAATTCTTCTTTTATTTATAGTGTAAGCGGTACAAATAATAATGGGTGTATAGCTACTATTATGCTTCCTGTTGGTGTAATTAATAAAGTACCCACTTCTATAAGTGCCGATACTCTTGTCTGTGATGGGAATTCAATTCAACTTTTTGCTACGGGTGGCAGAAATGATTCTGATTATTATTGGCTTAATATGACCGGACTAAACGAGAATTTTAGATACAACCCAATAGCCTCGCCCGATAGTACTGTTACTTATACTGTTGTAATAACCGAAAATAGTTGTTTTAATGATACTTTATCGGTACAAATAAAAGTTGCAGATTTACCTTTAGTAACCGTAAGCCAATCTGTTACCACTATTGCAGGTAGCCATATTCAATTAAATGCAATGGTTTCCAATAACAATAATGTAACTTATTTATGGAGTCCGGCTACTAATTTAAGTTGTATTAACTGTGCGAATCCTACTGTAACAGCCGGAACTAATATTATTTATACTGTTACTGTTACGTCATCGAATGGATGTAATTCAGAAGGTTTTATTGATATAAATTCTTATTGCGATATAAGTGAGATTTTCATTCCTAATACATTTACTCCGGAAAATCTTGACGGATTAAATGATTATTTTTTTGTTAGCGGTATTGGTATCAATTTAGTTAAAAGGATGAGTGTTTATGATAGGTTAGGAGAATGTGTGTTTGATAAACATAATTTTCAACCAAACGACCCTGTTGCAGGCTGGGATGGGTCGTATAATAATATAAAATTAGCTCCCGATGTTTTTGTATATGTCATAGATGTAAGTTGTGAATTAGGTAAAACCTATCATTTTACCGGCGATATTTCGATAGTAAGATAAGAAGTAAGTACGGATTATTTCTTTATTAAATGCAACTATTCCGGATGCTAATATGAATTTAGAAACTTGCTGTTTACCTTTACAGCATAATTAAACTATACAAAATGAAAGAAGCATTTATTGCAGATGGAATTAGAACACCAATCGGTAGTTTTAGAGGTGCATTGTCGCCGGTAAGGGCAGATGATTTGGCGGCACATGTATTAAGAGAACTGATAGCAAGGAATCCGAATATACCAATGAATTCTATTGAAGATGTAATAATGGGTTGCACGAATCAGGCAGGGGAAGACAATCGAAATGTGGCACGAATGGCATTACTTTTAGCAGGTATTCCTTATACTGTACCCGGTGAAACTGTTAATAGACTATGTGCATCGGGTATGTCTGCAATTATTAATGCATCGAGAGCAGTAAAAATGGGCGATGGTAATGTTTTTATTGCCGGTGGTATAGAGCACATGACACGAGGACCTTGGGTTATATCAAAAACATCTCAAGCTTTTGGTCAAGATGCACAAATGGTTGATTCTTGTTTTGGATGGAGATTTATTAATCCTAAAATGCATGAATTATATGGCACTGACCCTATGGGACTTACTGCAGAAAATTTAGTTGATATGTATGGAATTAGTAGAGAAGACCAGGATAAATTTGCATTTAATTCTCAAATAAAAGCAACAGCTGCTCAAAAATCAGGAAGATTAGCTGAAGAAATTGTTGCAGTTCCAATAAATCAAAAAAAAGGGGATGCCATTTTTATAAAAGACGATGAGTTTATTAAGCCCAATACAACAATAGAAAAATTGAGTGAATTAAAACCAGCTTTTAAGAAAGGGGGTAGTGTAACAGCCGGTAATTCATCGGGGCTCAATGATGGCGCGGCAGCCATATTTGTAGTGTCGGCAGAGGCAATAAAAGAATATAATATTATACCGAAAGCACGCATTGTTAGCTCTGCAGTTGTAGGTGTAGAGCCGCGTATTATGGGCTTAGGACCCGTTGAAGCTTCTAAAAAAGCATTGTTAAAGGCAGGTCTTACTCTTAATGACATAGATATAATAGAATTAAACGAGGCATTTGCAGCACAAAGTTTAACTTGTATTCGCCAATTGGGTATGGCAGACAACGACCCAAGAATAAATCCTAACGGGGGGGCTATTGCAATTGGTCATCCATTGGGTATGTCGGGTACACGTATTGTATATTCTGCTGCATTAGAGTTACAGAAACAAAATAAAAAATATGCTTTGGCAACTATGTGTATAGGCTTAGGGCAAGGATATGCAGTAATTATTGAGCGTGTTTAGTTCTTCTTTTAGTAAATATAAAAAGACTAATAAATAATATTATACCAATAATACTCATTAATAAACCTTTACTATAGAAACGGAGGTCATACTTCATTTCTATAGTATGGGTTCCTTTATTCAACCAAATACCTGTCATACCGGCGCTTAAAATTAATTTTTTTTGTGGTTTGCCGTCAACAGTAAGGTTCCATCCTTCATCGTAGGGTATAGATAAATACATTATTTTAGATTCATTTAACTGAACAGAGCCTACTATATTCGTTTCTTCAAATTTTGTAACTACTAATGAATCTTTTTTCAATTCATTGGTTTCTTTAAATAAGGTATCTAAGTTAAAGGCACTTGCACTAAGTGTATCTCTTAGACTAAACTCAGTTAATCCTTGGATAGTAGTTACATCTATATCTTTGATAACACATGTATTCAGGCTCACAAAATCTTTCTGTGCCGAAGATAATTGTTGATAAACACTTTCTTTTAAATAATGACTATAGGTGTAGCCAAAAGGTAAAACGATTTTGCTGCGAAATACTTTTACATCACCGAATCTGGCAATTGTATCACCGATTATTTGCCAAATAGGATTGAAATTTTGCTGTTTTGCTAAATAATATTTTACTCTGTTTTCACATTCTAATATTGGTCTTGTATTTAAGCCTCTTGCCCATCTTGAGTCGTTTTCATTTTCTTTTTTTGCAACATCAGTTAGTTGTAAATAATTAATATAGTACAATTGATTGAACGTATTGTAAGAGCAAGTTCCATAATAATTTTGTGCTTGTGCATCGTCTAATGTTCCAAATCTGGAAATGCCCGAAAAGTAGGCTTTATCTATTCGGTAAAATGACTTGTCTATCTTTTTTAAATAATTTACAGCATCGCAAGTATAATCATTATATCCAATTTTATCATTTAGTTCGGTTTGCGATACCGCTGTATCTTTTTGTGTTTCAGGGTCGGTAGTATTGGCTGTTTTATAAGAAAGGAAGCATATTTCTACAAATATTAATGCTAAAAATGCATATTTTAGATTTTGAATTTTATTATTTTTACCTATAAGAAACAAAAGAATACTATATGCAATTAGAAAGATATTTGCAAAAAAACGAATTGATAAATCTACTGCATCTGCTTCATCAAAATACGGGTAATTAAGTAAAATTAATATTAATAAAAGTGAAGAAATTAAAATAATAAGATTTATTTTCCTCGTTTTTATTACTAATTCAAAAGCTACTACTGAAAAATATATGAAGATAACGGCTACAAAAAAAGAATAGGCTCTATAATAATCGCCTGTAAAAAGCCAAAAAGCTAATCTTAAATAAGGAAATAAAATAGGTAAAAGCCAAATTGAAATAAAAATAATAAATGTTGTCCTAATCCTTTTTTCTAAAACCGGAAAAACCTGTGGCATAAGTATTAAACACGGTAAACCGCAATAGAACATGGGGGCTTCTAAAATATTCATCCAACCTTTAAAGTCATTGCCGCTACCCAGTATATCATTTGAAAAAAAGCGCAGAATACAAGTTGCTATTTGCAATTTATCAGCAACTGCAAATGCCGGTCTTGCTGCAAGAATGTGAGTAAGCGAATTGGTGCCGCCAACACGGGGACTTTCCAGTAACTGATAAATATTTTCTATTAAAAAAGGTCCGGCAAGTAATAAACCAATTATACCCAATCCAATCATTTTTAAATAGAGTAGGCTAAGTTTTTTTATGTCTAATTTTTGGATTTGTAAATGGCGCAAAACAGCATATAAAGCAATGAAAAGACCATTGATATATAAGTTAAATGGCATAGAAATGCCAATTAAAAAAATGACAATAGGGAATAAGAACCATTTATTATTTGTAAAAAGTTGTTCGAAAGCCAAGAGCATTAAAGCTATAGTAAATGCATCGAACGAAAACACATACCAGCAACTGCCTTCGGTCATAAAACCGCAAAAAGCAAATAATAATGCACCTATAATACTTATGTAATTTGATAGATGAAGTGTTTTTAAATAATAAAAAAACACGATTCCGCTAAGTATTATTTTTAATACTTCTACATAAACTATTAAATAAGAAAGGTTTTTTTGTCCCCCTATGTATAAAATAATATCAAAAGGGTCTCGGAACATTAACGCGAATATATTCTGCCCCATACCACTTGCAAAAGACCATTTAGGGATACCGTGTTGACTAATATAGGAAGCGGTATTATTTAAAGTTGGGATACTAAAGTTATAGGAATCGCTTCTTATATCTTTAAAATAATATACTTTTTGTAAAAATAAATAATCTTTAAATACAACAAAACAAATAAGTACTAATAATGCTGTAAGAAACCATACAGCATTATTATTTAAATTATTAAAAAAATCTATTTCTTCAATAATTTTGGGCTGTGTTTTTTCTTGTTTTGCTACCGATAATTCTATTTCAGTTTGCGTTTTATTTCCTTTTTTAGACACTATAGTTCATTTTGTTATCTGCAAAATACAATCTATGTTTTATTCTAACAAATGTTGTTTTATTTAAATGCTTTTTTGTTGAAATATTAACCTTGATAAGGGAAAAACAGTTGAAAACTGGCATATAATTTCGGTTGACCGTCAGCAAGAATATAACCCTCATGATTAGCCATTATTCTCTGGCTTATTGTTAGTCCTATGCCCTTGCCTTCAAAACCCGCTTTATTGGAATGTAATTTTTGAAACATGTGAAATATCTTATTCATGTATTGATTGTCAAAACCAATACCATTATCTACAAAAGTAATCATGTAATATTTTTTGTTCTTTAAGTTTGAATTTACCTCATTTAAAAGTTGTCCATCTACTATTTTTCCTGAAATTGTAATTTTGGGAACAGCATCATTTTTAATAAACTTCAAAGAGTTGTTAAATAAGGCTTTGAAAAGTATTTTTATTTGATTTTCATAGCCCATAATAACTGGAAGATTTTGTATTTCTATATCTACATTTTTTTCTTTTATTTCATCATCAAGGTCAATAACTATGTATTGAATAATTCTGTTTAAGTCTATATTGGCTTTTAATTCGTCAATTTTAGTAAGACTTGTTAGGTTTCTAAGGTCTGATATTAAAATTTGCATTCTATTTGATAAAGAGTTTATTTTTTTTAATGTTTCAATGCTATCATCTTCAATATTATTTTGTTTCATATAGATAAGCATATTGCTGAATACCTGTATTTTTCTTAAAGGTTCTTGTAAGTCGTGAGATGCAACATAGGCAATATCTTCAAGTTCTGTATGCGACCTTTTTAAGTCAATAACTTTGGCTTGCAACTCATCTTGATATTTTATTCTGCTGGTAAGTTCTTTTAATAAAATAATGAAAAGAATAAGGGTTACTAAACAAAAAATGAGCATTATATACGATAATGTTTTTGTTGTTAATTCTAGGTAAACTTGCTCTCCTTTAAACCGTTCAGCTAATAATTTATCTTCAATATTATGTATTTTTTTTAGATTGCGAGAGCAAGCACGTTGCAGTTGTCTGCTGTCAAGAAATTTTGAAAAGGCATAATTATGTGCTGTGTCAAAATTAAAAATATTTGTTTTTGCTGCATTAATACGCATTTCTACAGAATCTTGTAGTATATCTATGTTTTTTTGTTGTATAGGGTTGTCTATTATAAGCTTTTCAATATCCTCAATATCATTTTTTACACTATCAAATGCATCATACATGTGTTTTTTATGTGTTGAGTCCTTTGTTAGCATGTATCCTCTTTCATTTAAGCTTATATCTTTTAAATGTAATTCTGCTTGATATATATTATTTATGATTAAATTAGTATGATCCATTAAATCAGAATAATTTGCATAAGTATTAAATCGTTCCATGCAGAAAAAAGAAAGACCTATCATTAAAAAAAATGAAATAAAAAAAGAAATTAATATTATTGTAAGTTTTTTTT
>CAIYTT010000182.1 GCA_903929195.1 uncultured Bacteroidota bacterium | reverse complement strand
TATGACTATTAGCCAACTAATACCTGATGGCAGACCTGTAAATACAGAAGTATTAAATGCTACAGGAGAAACCATATATAAGGGGCAATTACAATTTACAAATGGCACCACCAATTTATTTGTTGTCAATAAAACACCCGGCTTGTATTTACTACTGCTTACAGATAGTAAAGGAAGAATGTTTACCATAAAATTTGTTATACAATGAAAAAGTTATTGATAATCAATGTTTTGTTATTTATTTGTGCTTGTACTTATGTACAAGCACAAATAAATTTAGTAAGGAATCCTGGGTTTGAAACTCACACCGGTTGTCCGGTTTCAAATGATCAGATTTATTTAGCCACCGGATGGAATGGCTTGGATTCCAATTGGACTCTAGGCGGTACATATCCAGCATTATTATGCCTTCCTGAATATATAAATGGTTGTGCTACACATAGTTCTGGTCAAAGTTTTCCTGATGGAGCATATTGGTATCAATATCCTAGAAGTGGAAATGGTATGACGGGCTGCCGCTTTTATCATGATGGAAGCTCACTAGGTTATCCTGTTTTTGATTATCTGCAAGGAAGGTTGATACACACTTTGGTTGCTGGACAGAGTTATTGCGTAACTTTTTATGTAAACAGAGGATTAGGTACGGATTACGCAATTAATAATATAGGTGCTTATTTGGATGGCGGGTATATAGATACAACAGTGCATTGTTATTCACCACAAACAGAGTACACGCCACAGATATTGGAAACAGCAATTATCAGCGATACGCTGAACTGGATAAAAATACAGGGTAGTTTTACGGCTAATGGAACCGAGAAATTTATTACCATCGGTGAATTTTTTGATACTGGGCACATATCGAAAATAAGGGGTACATCTGGCATGGGTTATTATCTTGTAGATGATGTGAGTGTGATAGCGAGTGATGCGGTGGCATACGGAGGGCCGGATGTATGGGTGGGTAGCGGGCATAGCACTTATATAGGTGTGGACAGTAATGGGGACGGGATGCCGTGCTACTGGTATGTGCTTGGTGGCACCACGCCGATAGACAGCGGGGGGAGGATAAAGGTAACACCAAGCGCAACAACGACTTATGAGGTGGTGATGGATTTGTGCGGTGTGGTAACGCGGGATACGGTTACGGTGCATGTATGGGCTGTAGGAGTGCGGGGAGTGCGGGGAGCGGGGAGCGAAGTGCAGGTGTTTCCAAATCCGGCTGTGGGGTTGCTGCATGTTGAGGGGGCAGAGGGTTGTGAGGTGCGGGTTTTTGATGTGGTGGGGCGTGAGGTTTATGGTGGTTTTTCTGGTACTAATGAGGAGGTTATTGATATTAGCGGGTTGACAAGCGGGGTTTATGTATTGCGTGTTGTTGATCCGATTAGCGGACAGCAGGTGTGTAGAAGGGTTGTGAAAGAGTAGGGGCTGCTTGCTAATTCTCTGGAGATCCCGCTGAAGGGCGGGATGACGGCTTCGATTGGGCTTTTTGCTCAAAGGTGGACAGGAAGTTGAAGCGAGCGTGGCAACGAAGCTAAATAGATGATATGTTGTTAAGTACAAAAATTGTTTATTATTATATGCCGGTACACAGTGGGGCAGCCACGAAGCAATTGGGCTTTGTGCAGCAGGCGGAGCGGAAGAACTGGGTGGCGCAAAACGGACTGTATAACGCAATGATTGCCGACACAAGTTTGGACACCAATGCCCAATTGGCGGCGTTTAAGTTAATGGCGGACAACAGCCGCTACCACTATTTGCGCAGTATAGCGCAGGAAATAGCGGCGGGAAATTGTGTATGTGCCAACGGGATGATAAGCTACCCGATAGAGAGCATGGCAAGCACAGACAGCGACGGGGTAACGGGGGCGGTGCTGGCAGATGGCACGGCTGCTGACGCAATAGTGGGTAATTATAAGGATTATTACGGGCTGCTGACCAAGTATATGCGGGACACGCTGAACAGTGCAGACAGTGCCGAAGTGGTATTTCTGGCGAATTTATGCCCACAGATAGACGGGGATATAGTATTGGCTGCGCGGGCATTGTATAGCCTGATTTACAATGATATGCGAATGTTTAGCGATATAAGTTGCGATACTGTAATAGACCATGGAATGAGGAAAACAAAACCAAGAATGAGTGGAAATGTTACAAATATGAGTATGCAGCAGTATAGCTTATTTCCCAACCCCAATACAGGTAATTTTACATTATATCAATTATTACAAAATAATGAGGTTGTAAAATCTGAAATTTTGAACGCAAAGGGAATGACTGTATTTAAAGGGCAATTAAACTTTATTGATGGTATTTGTCATTTTGCTTTACCAAACAAAATACCCGGGCTCTATTTACTGAAAATAACAGATGCTAAGGGCAATTCTTCAATAATTAAATTTGTTGTAGAATGAGAAAAATAATAGTATTCATTAGTTTGCTTTTCAACTGTCTCCCAATGCGGGGACAGTTGAATTTAGTTCGAAATCCTGGGTTTGAAATTTTTACTTATTGCCCACCTGCAAATGATTTTGTATCAAGTGCAACTGGCTGGAATGGTATAGATTCAAATTGGATACCTGGTGGTTCTTATCCTCATCCTTATTGCTTACCGGATTATATAAATAACTGTGCAATTACAACTTCTGGTGTTAGTTTTCCAATTGGTTGGTATGGCTTTCAAAATCCACATAAAGGAAACGGCATGATGCAGTGTCGCATTTATGATGATGGTAGTACAGTTGGATTTATTGGTTTTGATTATTTACAAGGGAGATTAGTACAAACTTTAGTTTCGGGACAAAGTTATTGTGTTACATTTTATATTGTTAGGGCAAATACTTGTGATTATGCAGTTAACAATATTGGGGCTTATTTAGATGGTGGTTTTATAGATACCACAAGCCATTGTTATGCACCACAAACAGAATACACACCACAAATAGTAGAGACAGCCATTATTAGCGATACGCTTAACTGGACAAAAATACAAGGTAGCTTTGTTGCAAACGGTACCGAAAAATTTATAACAATTGGTGAGTTTTTTGATACCGCACATATTGCTAAAATACGTTTTGCTGCTACATATAGAAGTGGAGGCTATCTTATTGACGATGTAAGTGTAATAGCGAGTGATGCCCTGGCAACAGCCGGCCCGGATGAGTGGATGGGAGCTGGCGACAGCACTTATATAGGTGTAGATAGCAACGGAGATGGTATGCCCTGCTACTGGTATGTGCTGGGCAGCAGCACACCCATAGACAGCGGTGGCCGCATAAAAGTAAGACCACCGGTAACAACAAGCTACGAGGTAGTAATGGATTTATGCGGCACTATAACCAGAGATACGGTTGTGGTGCATGTGTGGCCGCTGGGAGTAAATAAAGTGCGAGGCGAGGCGAGCGAAATGCGGCTATACCCCAACCCCACCACCGGCAACCTAACTATAGAAGGAGCGGCAGGGTGCAGTGTAGTTATTTATGATATGGTGGGGCGTGTACAAAATTGTTATGGTATGTATTCCTGTCTTGGTTCGGCGGGGCTCACCATGACAGGATTGCCATTGACAGGGCTCACCATGACAGGACAAACAATAACCAATAATAAACAGGTGTTAGATATAAGCAACCTACAAACAGGCATCTATATTGTAGAGGTGGTTTATGAAGACGGGGAGCGAATAAGGAGGAGGGTGGTGAAGGAATAGTAAATAAATTTATAAAGTATGTCATGATGAGCCATGCCGAACCATGACATACTTTATAAATTTATTTATTTTACATGCTATAAAGGGGCAATGTAATAAAAATAACCTACCTTACAATCCGTGAAACTCCAACATTTGTATTCGGTATATATACTATTATGTGCTGATAAGTCTTATTATATAGGCATTACGAATGATTTGGATAGACGCATTGAAGAACATAATACCGGCATTGACCCAAAGTTTTATACATTTTCTCGCCGCCCGTTACTATTAAAACATTATGAACAATATAAGAATGTAAATGAAGCAATTAGCAGAAAAAACAAATTAAAAAATGGAGCAGAAAGAAAAAAGAGGCATTAATAAATGGTGATTTTGAAGAATTAAAAAAGATGGCAAAAAACAAAGTAAATAAACTTCAATAAATCAAATAATTGTCGTGGTTCGGCAAGGCTGTCATTGACAATTGTATTAATCTGTTTGTTTATAATAATTTATATGTGCAAGATAAGTTTAAATAGTAGCTCTATTAAGC
>CAIYTT010000181.1 GCA_903929195.1 uncultured Bacteroidota bacterium | reverse complement strand
TAAATACAGAGATTGGAATGACACCAATAGAAATTTACAGAAGGAGATTGGAGAATGCCCAAACCCTAATGTTGGATTGTCAGATTGAGGCTGCCGATTACAGGAATATGAAGGCAAAAATTGACCCTGAAATAGATAGGCTAATCCGTTGCCAAATCAAGACAAGTGAAAAAAATCCCGAAGAGGTCAAAGTAATTGAATTTGGGTTGTACTATTTGTGCAATATGGGGAAACTGTTTACCACAGCCACTTTGGAGCAAAAATACAGAATGATTGGTTCGACGTTCCCTAAAAAGCTTGTTTTTGAAAAAGGGCATGTTCGAACCATAGGTGAGGATGAAGTGCCAACGCTACTAATCAAGCCTGACACGGATTTAAGGAATAAAAAAACTCTGGGTCAGAATAAATCTGACCCAGAGTACAATCGCGTGATCCGGATTGGATTCGAACCAATGACCCCCAGCTTAGAAGGCTGATGCTCTATCCAGCTGAGCTACCGAACCATGAATTCTGGATAATAATAATACCCTTTTTGAAAAGGTGCACAAAGGTAAATCAATTTTTGCAAATAATACCACATTTACCTTTTTTCTTGCGGTTGAATTTCTTCACCTCCCGGCGCTTCGCCGTCTTTAAGTATCGTAATAGGTATTATGTTATGTATAAAATTCCACATTTCGCCGCCCCACCTAAAGCCATCATACTCGCCACTTGGTACATAAGTATATTTACGCCGCGGGTCGTTAACCTCCGATGTTAAATTGTCTAATACAATAGCGTGCCGCTCGGCATCCCAGTTCATAGAGGCTTGTACACCTTTTTTATACTCTATAACATATCTGTTTACCCTTCTACCCGGGTTGTTTTCAGAACCTACACCAAAAATAGGTGCTCCAAAAGCAATACCACTTTCATCTATTGTAAGCGGGTCTAAAACTTTTTTATTACTGATAGTGCTTCCACCGTTAAAGCCAAATAAAGTATATATTTTTCTGCCATTTACAATATTGCCCATTATACGGTAGTAGATAGCCCCATACCATTTGCCATCGGTTAAAATGGTATCCGGTAGATTTTTGCCTAAATCTTCGCTCACATCAATTAAACCGAATAATTTTAAATTTTCTGTTCTTAATTGTATTGCTCCATAATAACGTTCGCTTGCCGGGCCGGGTTTTATTGCCCAATTTAATATTCTAAAAGAACTGTCATCGGCATATATAATATTTATTTTCTTTTTTAATTTGCTAAAATCATAATAATACGAATTGGGCACCTTCAATGCCTTTACTAATTGGCGCACAAAGCGAGCACAGTACTCCACATGTGTATCGGGAATAAAGGCTTCGTACATAGAATCGGAAGTTTTAATTAATGAATCTTCCATTATATGTAATTTCTCTAAGCCCGGGCCGTCTATAAAAACTACCCTGGGTTTTACAACATTTACAACTACTACCGAATCGTCATCCGTTTCTTGAGCGTATATTTTTGTGCCTGTTAAAAGCAAAGTAAGTAACAAACAATAAAATATTATTTTATGCAACATTATATTCTAAATTTCATTTTAAAATTACAAGTATAGCTATAAATATGTTGTTAAAAAAACAGAACTGCATATTAGTAGTATCTATTTTGCTTTTGTAGGCAGTTTGTACCTATAAAATTAGGAATACTAATCTACAAAAAAAGCAAATACAATACTGTTTTTAATTACCCTTTAGCTATCTTTCTTTCTTAATTTTGCAATAAATATACAATAAGGTTGTAAAACTATTTTTTTACCTTAAAACTATTTAATTTCACAGTTCATTTAATAAGAAACTATGCAACTTGTACAGCAGATTTTGTTTATAATATGCGCTTTTATTGCAATTTATATTTTCGCTAAAAAAATAAAACTTATGAGGCGAAACATAATGCTGGGGCGAAAAGAGGATTTGAGTGATAACCCTAAACAGCGTTGGAAAAATATGTTATTGCTTGCCATAGGGCAAAAGAAAATGTTTAAGAAACCGATACCGGCTTTTTTACATTTGGCCGTTTATGCCGGGTTCATAATTATCAATATCGAAATGATGGAAATTATTTTAGATGGTGTTTTTGGTATGCATCGTTTGTTTGCACCTATGCTGGGTGGCTTCTATTCTTTTCTTATCGGTTGTTTCGAAGTGCTTGCTGCAATGGTATTAATAGGCTGTGTTATTTTCTTTATTCGTAGAAATATTTTAAAAGTGCATAGGCTTAATATGAAAGAATTAAATGGGTGGCCACGCGAAGATGCTAACCTTATACTTTGTACTGAAATTGTTTTAATGTCTTTTTTTCTTATTATGAACACTGCCGACCTAAGCTTACAAACACGAGGCTTAGAACATTATTTTAAAACAGAGCCTTTCTGGGTAACACAAAATTTTACTTGGTTATTTAATGATGCCTCTACCGGATTCCTAATTGGTTTAGAACGCAGTTGCTGGTGGTTACACATTTTGGGCGTTTTCTTTTTCTTGAATTACCTGCCTTATTCTAAACATTTCCATGTATTAATGGCTTTCCCTAATGCTTATTATTCCAGACTGGTAGCACAAGGCAGTGTAAAAAACATGCCCGAAATACAGAAAGAAGTATTGTATATGATGGAACCGGATAAGACACCTGCAACTACTACAGAACCGGAACATAAACGTTTTGGGGCAAAAGATGTAACCGACCTTAGCTGGAAAAATTTGTTAGATGCCTATTCTTGTACCGAGTGTGGACGTTGTACGGATGCATGCCCCGCCAACCAAACAGGTAAAAAGCTGTCGCCACGAAAAATAATGATGGATACCCGCGACAGACTTGAAGAAATAGGTAAGAATATAGATGCAAACGGCACGTTTAAAGACGATGGTAAATCGTTACTAAACGATTATATTACCATAGAAGAGTTAAGGGCATGTACCACTTGCCAAGCCTGTGTAGAAGCTTGCCCTGTAACAATAGAGCCGCTTGACATTATTATGCAACTGCGCCGTAACCTTATTATGGAAGACAGCAATGCCCCGCAAGAATGGAATATGATGTTTGGCAATATAGAAAACAATATGGCACCTTGGAAATTCAGCCCTGATGACAGAGACGCTTGGGTGAATGGATAGATTGGAATGATTATTATGAAGTAAATTTGTATAATAAAACATATATTATGACAACCCAACTTACAGTTACAATTGAGGAAAATGTACTGAAATCTGCAAAGCAATATGCAGAAACCAAGGGTAGTAGTTTATCTGAAATAATTGAGAATTATTTAAAACGAATAGCATTAAGAAATAAACCCCAAACCGATAATTTCTCGCCTTCAATAAAGGAATTACTTGGTTCTGTAATGTTACCTGAAAATTTTGAGTATAAAAAGGAATTGACAAATGAATTGACTAAAAAACACTTTGACAAATGAAGTATTTATTTGTAGATACCAATATACTAATTGATTTTTTAACTAATAGAAAGCCCTATTCAATATATGCTGCAGAGTTATTTGAGTTGGCACTACAAGGAGAGATCTATTTATATATTTCTGCAATAAGTTATAATAACATCTATTATATCGTAAAAAAGATATTAGGGCATACTGAAACAATGTTATTACTAAATAAACTTGCTAAATTTGTCATTATTTTAGATGTTACGCAAAAGGTAATTACAGATGCGCTTCATTCGGAAAATCCTGATTTTGAAGATTCAATTCAATATTTTTCTGCAATAACAAATTTAAAAATGGAAGCGATTATTACAAGAGATAAAAAAGAATTTAAAAACAGTAAACT
>CAIYTT010000180.1 GCA_903929195.1 uncultured Bacteroidota bacterium | reverse complement strand
TTTTTATTATATATTAATATTTTCTGTCTATTACATAATTTACAAGCTCTTCCATGCCTTGCCTTGCGGGTGTGTCGGGGTATTGATGTAATAATGCAAGTGCTTCTTCCTTATATTGCTCCATTTTTTTTCTTGTATATTCTATTCCGCCTGATTTTTGAACATAGTTAATTACTTCATTAACTTTTGCTCTATCGGTACTTTGGTTTTTTATGATGTATATTATTTTTCTTTTTGTTGCACTGTCGGCATGTATGAGAGTATAAATGAGGGGAAGTGTCATTTTCTTTTCTTTAATGTCAATACCCGTTGGCTTACCAATATTATCTTGACCATAATCAAATAAATCGTCTTTTATTTGAAACGCAATACCTACCTTTTCTCCAAACAATCTAAAATGTTCTGCAACGCTATCATCTTGTGTAGCCGACCAAGCACCGGCAGCACATGCAGCAGAAAGTAAAGATGCAGTTTTGGCACGAATAATTTCAAAATATACATCTTCATCTATATCTAATTTTCTTGCCTTTTCCATTTGCAATAATTCACCTTCACTCATTTCTTTTACTGCTCTTGATGTTATTTGTAATATTCTGAAATCACCGTTATCTATAGATAATAATAAACCTTTTGATAGCAAGTAGTCGCCCACTAATACGGCTATTTTATTTTTCCAAAGAGCATTTATTGAAAAAAAGTTTCTTCTAATTATAGAATTATCTACTACATCATCGTGTACCAAAGTTGCTGTATGTAACAATTCTATTAAAGAAGCAACTCTATACGAAGATTCGTTTATCCCACCTGCAATTATTGCAGACAGCAATACAAACGAAGGTCGCATTTGCTTCCCCTTGCGCCTGATGATAAAACGCATAATCCGGTCGAGGAGGTGATTCGTACTTTTAACACTTTCTGAAAATTTCTTTTCAAATATAGATAATTCCGAGCCTATTATTTTATTGACAAGTTCCATTAAGCAAAAAATGTTCTTTTAGAACGGAAAAACGAAATTAGATTATTATTGTCAACTTTTTAAAAATCTAAAAAGTTAACACACAATAAAAAGCCAAAAATAAGGTTAATAGTAATTATATGGTTTTTTTATTGTGATTTTCATAACTACCTTTGCCTAATCTATATAATATTTTTCATTTCTGTTTTAAATGTAATTTGCATATTATGCCCAACAAGAATTTCTTGTTATTTTTTTTACTTATAGCTTTTTTTGCAAACACGGCTACTGCCCAAGAAAGCCAAGGAAGAGATACGACAAAATCTAAATCCGGTTTGCAATGGTCTAATAGAGATATGACATACAGGGGCAAGAATTACGATGTATTAGATACATCTTATATACCCAAGCAAAGAATGAAACAACAGAAAAAGTATTTGAACCATCAAAGTGCTTTTCCTGCAAAGCCCAGAAATATGTGGGAGGCCGGTTTTGGCTTGGGTTTATATAATGTAATAGGCAATGTGCCGTCTTTAATGTTATGGCAAAAAGGTGGGGGTGGTTTACATGTGCAAGTACGTAAATCTTGGGGATATATGTTTTCTACAAGGTTACAATATATTTATGGCGTAGGCAAAAACTTGGATAATCAGCCAACAAGCTATTTTGAAGCACCTTATACAACTTTTGGATATGTACCGGCTTATTTGGCTACACCTACCAATAATGCAACAAGTATATACAGAGCTACAAGAACAGAAACATCTCAGTTAAACCTTGATATGATGTTTAGTTCTCATAATATAAGTTTTAACAGAGAGCGTAATCAAGTTTCTTTCTTTGTATATGGCGGTATCGGTGCATTAGGATATAAAACCAGAATAAATGCATTAGACGGTAATTATAATACGTATGCCTTTACAACAAATATTGTTACAGACCCCACAATTGGTGCAAAAAAAATAAGAAAGGCCTTGCAAAGTAAAATGGATAATTCTTACGAAACACCTGCAGTACAAGCCAATACAGCACATATATTAGATAATAAAACACTTGATTTTGCGCCAAGTTTAGGTGTAGGTGTGCAATATAGAATTAATAAAAGCATCAACATACAGTTAGAAGAGCGTTATACTTTTACTTCAGATGCTTATATTGATGGCTCTAGATTTGGTACTCCTTTAGGAGACTTTCCTTCTGCAAATCGCCTTCACGATGCATTGAATTATTTTTCATTAGGTATTAATTTTAATATCAAGAATAAAAAGAAATCCGTTGAGCCTTTATATTGGATAAATCCATTAGACCATATTTATCAAGAATTATCTTACCCTCGCCACATGATACTTCCCAACCCTGTTTTACCTGACGAAGATGGTGATGGAGTAACAGACCAATTTGATAAATGTCCTAAAACACCCAAAGAGGTTGCTGTAGATATACATGGTTGCCCATTAGATACCGATGGTGATGGTGTACCCGACTATAAAGACAAACAGTTAATAACGCCTACTGAATGCCAACCCGTTGATGCTGACGGGGTAGGGCATTGCCCATGCCCGGATGGTTGTGGTGGCGAACACGGAACAGGTCCGCATGAAAAATGTGGAGGTATTACCGATGGAACTTTGCTTTTTAAAGGCAGCAAAATAAATGAAACCCAAGAAAAACAGTTAGCAACATTAGCATCGCAAATGAAGGCTTACCCTAATTGCAAAGTAGTTGTAGTAGGGGCAGGCAATGGTAATAAAGAGGATGAAGAACGTAGCTGGGAGCATGTAAATACTGTAATTGAATACATGACAGAAAAAAACAACATTAGCAGAGATCGTTTTATATTCCAATATGGTAAAGATGGTGATGTAAGTATTGTAAATTACCATTCTGCTAATGTGGATGAATTAGGTCCGCAAGACAATGTTAATCCTCCACCGCCACACCCTAATTTAATAAAAAAGAATTAATTAAATATGGTATATAAATAAAGATACCCCTGATTTTTAGGGGTATTTTTATTTATGTATTAACCATGATATACCCTTGATTTAATAATTAGCCCATCTTTTATTTCTAACACTTCACCAACCATAAGTTCCGGCTCGCCATCTACAATACGTTTATATTCCATAAATATATTGTTGTTATCTGCAATAAAGGAAAGAGGAATATACTTTAAACTTGGCAAACGACTAAATGAATCTGCCCACCATTGCCGTAATTCTGCTTTACCGGTAACGAATCCATTTGTTTCCGGTTGTCTTATTTTTAGTTTAGGACTGTAATGTATTGCATTTTCATTATATATATATAATAATTGCTCTAAGTTATGTGCATTAAATGCTGCAAACCATTTGTGGGCAATTTCTATAATGCTGTTATTGGGCATATCTGTTTAGTCGTTTTTATTGTAAAATTATTGAGTTTTTGAGTAAAAATACATTTAAAAATACAATTGTTTAAATTCCTTTTCGTTTATATAAACATGTTTTCCTGTTTGCGGCTCAACTAAAATTGGAAAGATAGAATTCATTTATTTTTATTAAATTGTGGTTTTATTTTAATGTAATATTTAATATTCTTTTTTTATGGTTAGGTTTTTTAAAACAAATATACTTAGCAAGTTACTGCTAAGTATCTGTTTGTTAATTTCCTTCGTTTTTTTATTTATATATAATAAGCAGTCAATAGGTTTACATGGCGATTCATTAGGTTATTATATGTATTTACCATCTACTTTTATATATAATAATTTAAATTCAATTCAAGAATTACCAACTGATAAAAAAATACCCGAACAAATAATAAGTTATGCAAAAGATATTGAACAAAAGAAGAGTCCATTAGGTTTTGCTGTCAATCAATATACTTATGGTGTGGCTTTAACTGAACTGCCATATTTTTTAATTGCACATGCTTACGAAAAGGTTTTTGGTTTAGGTGCAAATGGTTATTCCAATACCTATTTTTTTTTAATAAAAGTAGGAAATATTATTTATGTTCTTTTAGGATTGATATTTATTTATAATATATTGCTGAATTATTTTAGTAGGTCAATTGCATTAATAAGTACATTAATTGTTTATATGTGTACAAATTTATTTTGGTTTACTTTATATCAGGCTGGCATGTCTCATGTTCCATTGTTTTTTTTATATTCTCTACTTATTTATTTAACCATTAAAATTCATAATAATGCAAGGCTTAAATACTTTATTGCAGCAGGTTTTACAGCCGGCTTAATAATAATAATGCGCCCAACAGATATTGTTTGTCTTTTGATACCTATATTTTATTTTATTTATAATAAGGAGACATTTAAAGCCAAGATATTACTTCTGAAAAATAATGTATTCTATATTTTTTGTTTTTGTGTATGTATATTAATTGTAGCAATGCCACAATTAATATACTGGAAAATTGTATCCGGAAACTTTCTTTATTATAGTTACGGTAATCAATCGTTCGATTGGTGGCATCCAAAAATTAAAGAAGGCTTATTTTATTTCTCTAATGGTTGGCTTCCTTATTCGCCTGTAATGATATTTGCAGTTTTGGGTATATTTTTAACTAAGCATATAAGCCGGTGGACTTTATGCATAATTATTATTCTGCCTATTTATGTTTATATTATCTATTCTTGGTATTGCTATAATTACATAAACGGTATTGGTTCTCGCCCTATGATACATTTATATCCACTGTTAGCAATACCATTAGCAGCATTTATTAATAGTGTTTCTAAAGGTAAGATGTTTTTTAAAATTTCATTTGGAACAATAATTCTTTTTTTTATTGCATTAAATTTAAGTTATTGTATGCAGCAAGCAAGAGGAATTTTATTTAGTGAAGAATCAAATATGGCATATAATTACAAAATGCTTTTTCGGCAGACTGTAAGATATACTGATTTAGTAACAAGAGACCTTGCAGAAAGGCAGCCGGACACTTTAAAACTTACAAAAATTTGTACTTTAGGGTTTAAAGATTTTACAGATTCTATTAACGCAAATTATTTAAAAGATACTACGCATAGTAATAAATATATGTACAATCTTACCAATGAGGATACGCTACAAGCAGTAGAAGTAATTTTTGATAAAAGTAAATTTAAAGATGCACATTGGTTTAAATGCAGTGGCGACTTTAGGTATCCCGACCCATCCTATTCATATTACAAACATTATTTAATGCTTGAATTATCGCCTGATTTTTGGAAGCGATGTCAAATTGAAAATAAAATAGGCATATCGGAAAATGGAGTAGAAAATGAAAATGTAACGCTCACTTATTTTAAAACGAATACATGGGCAACCGTTTATTTTTTTACTAAAGTGCCTAAATTTCTAAAAGACGGTGATAAAATTAGATTAATGGTATGGAACAATCAGGCTAATGTAAGTTTAAATTTAAAAAACATTCGTTTAGATTTATATAAATAAGTGTAATTTATTTCATTCTTTGTGTATTGCATATATTTTATAGGTACTAAAATTTCCTTAAATTAAAAATATCCATTTCTTAATACAATATTTATCGTACCTTCGCACACTTTTAATAAACATTTCTTCCAAATATGAAGTTGTCTCAATTCAAGTTCGACTTACCTCTCAATTTAATAGCACAACACCCAACAAAAAAACGTGAAGAGAGCCGTTTAATGGTTATACATCGTGATACCGGTTTAATAGAACATAAAGTATTTAAAGACATACTTGGCTTTTTTAATGATAAAGACGTTATGATTGTCAATAATACAAAGGTATTTCCAGCCCGCTTATATGGTAGAAAGGAAAAAACCGGTGCAAAAATAGAGGTTTTCTTACTACGCGAATTAAATAAACCAAATCATTTGTGGGACGTTATTGTTGACCCTGCAAGAAAAATAAGAGTTGGAAATAAATTATATTTTGGAGATAATGATGAATTAGTAGCAGAAGTAATTGATAATACTACATCGCGTGGCAGAACCATTCGGTTTCTTTTTGATGGTGGTGAAGCAGAATTTAGAAAAATGCTTGATGTATTAGGTGAAACACCCTTGCCAAAATACATAAAACGCAAGCCTGAAGAGGAAGATAAAGAACGATATCAAACAGTATATGCAAAATATGAAGGTGCTGTAGCAGCTCCTACAGCCGGAATGCACTTTAGTAAAGAACTGATAAAAAGATTAGAAATAATAGGTGTAAAATTTGCAGAGGTTACCTTACATACAGGGTTAGGCACTTTTAGACCCATAGAAGTTGAAGACCTTTCTAAACACAAAATGGATGCCGAGTATTTTAAAGTAGATGAATATGCAGCGAATCTTGTAAATAAAGCAAAAACAGAAAAGCGTCATATTTGTTCTATAGGTACAACAACATTACGTGCTTTAGAAAGTTCAGTTACCGCACAAGGTATGTTGAAGCCGGAAGAAGGATGGACCAATTTATTTATTCATCCCCCGCATCAATTTTCAATAGCAGATTCTTTAATTACTAATTTTCATTTGCCTAAAACAAGCCTAATGATTATGGCTTGTGCTTTTTCCGGTTTCGACTTGATGATAAAAGCCTATGAAACAGCAATAAAAGAAAAATATCGTTTCTTTAGTTATGGTGATGCAATGCTGATTATCTAAATAGTATTAATTAATGTAATTTTTTATGATACTGCAACAACCACTGTCCGACAATCTGGAATTACTTGCCAGGCAAGTGGTTGAAGGGTTCATTATCGGTTTACATAAGAGTCCTTTTCACGGTTTTTCGGTTGAATTTGCAGAACATAGGCTCTATAATCAAGGCGACCCGTTAAGGCATATTGACTGGCGGGTATTCGGACGCACAGATAAATTATTTATAAAACGATTTGAAGAAGAAACAAATCTTAGATGTTGTATCGCAATAGATACTTCGTCTTCAATGCAGTATCCGCAAGATAATACTAAAATAAGTAAGTTACAGTTTTCTTGTGTTGCAGCAGCAGCATTGTTACAATTGTTAAAAAGACAATTAGATGCATCTTCATTAGCATTGTTTGATAAAGATATTAATTATTTCTCTGACTGTAGGTCGGCACACAGCCATTATAGAATGCTTACCAATGAACTGGCAAGTACTATTAATATTTCGACACAGAATGTATCTACAAATGCAGCCGGTGCTTTACACCTTATTGCAGAGAAAATGCACAAACGTTCGTTAGTAATTGTTTTTAGTGATATGATGGATGATACGGAACATATAGATGATTTATTTTCTGCATTGCAACACTTGCGTTATAATAAACAAGAAGTAATTTTATTTCATGTAGTAGATGGTGCAATGGAATTGCAATTTGAATTTGAAAATAGACCTTATGAATTTGTGGATATGGAAAGTGGAGAGCGGATTAAATTACAACCACAGCAAGTAAAAGAACAATATATAAAGGGTATTGAAGCGTTTAGAGAATTAGTAAAGAATAAATGTCATCAATATCAAATTGACACTATTAATGTTGACCTTAAAAGCCCTGTAGAGGAAGTTTTGCATACATTTTTAATTAAACGAAATAAATTGATGTAATCTTAATTTTTTTTTCTAAATTTGCATCCCATTTGGAACGACCTGTCTGTAGAAGGATAGTGTTTTGAAATAAAAACCGAAATGGGTAAGGGATGAAGAACACCCGACAATTTGAAATAGCTTGGCAAGGACTGAAGCCCGGTGTACACACTTATGTATATGAAATTGATAATGATTTCATGTGCGAAAGAGAAGTAGATGAAAGTTTTAGTAATTGGAGTGCTAAAATCAAACTTGAGTTTGATAAGCATGAAAGTTTTTTTATGTTGCATTTTGATGTTGATGGGCAGGTAACAGTGCCATGTGATAGATGTGGAGATGATTTTGTTTTGAAATTATGGGATGAGTTTAACTTGATAATTAAACTAACCGGTGAAGAAACAGATGAAATTCAAGACGAAGACGATGTGATTTTTATAGCAAGAAGTGAAACAGTGATAGATATTAGTAATTGGCTTTACGAATTTTTAATGTTAAGTATTCCATTACAACGTATTCATCCGGATAATGCAGACGGAAGCTTAGGATGTAATGCAGATGCATTACTTTTGCTAAGTAAATTATCAGAAACTGAAGAACCTAAAACAAATCCATTATGGAAAGATTTAGAGAATTTTAAATCTGATAATAAAAAAAGTAAATTGAATTAATAAGTATTTTTTTAGTAAAACAATAATTTAAACAAAGTAAAATGCCGAATCCAAAAAGACGACATTCACAGCAAAGAGGTGCCAAAAGACGCACGCATTACAAAGCTGAAGCTGAGACGTGGACAATAGATGCCACAACAGGAGAAAGCCATTTGCGTCATCGCGCACATTGGGTAGAAGGAAAACTTTACTATCGTGGAAAAGTAGTCATTGACAAAACCCCTGTAATTGAGGGCGAAACAAATCTATAAAAATATTTTCATCTAATGAAGATAGGGCTTGATATTATGGGTGGCGATTTTGCCCCTGAAGAAGGCATGAAAGGAGTAAAACTCTTCTTTGAAGAATTGCCTGACTCTACAGTACATCTATTGTTGTTCGTTAACTCGGACGCAATAGCTCCGTATTATAACATGATTGAGCCATATAAACATCGGTTTACTTTAATAGAAACCGGTGAGCAGATAGCTATGGATGAACATCCTACAAAGGCATTTAAATCAAAACCTAATTCCAGTATCGTTAAAGGTTTAATGATGTTGGCTAAGGGCGAAGCAGATGCTTTTATTAGTGCCGGAAATACAGGTGCAATGCTCGTTGGTGCCATGTTTACAGTAAAAGGGATAGATGGTGTTATACGCCCTTGTATTGCATCACCGGTACCTCGTGTAGATGGTAAGTTTAATTTCATGCTGGATGTAGGTCTAAATGCTGATTGTAAACCGGAATATATGGTGCAATTTGCGCAAATGGGTAAACTATACGCAAAATTAGTTTTAGGTATTGATAACCCGCGTGTAGGTTTAATGAATATTGGCGAAGAAGAGGGTAAAGGTAATTTACTGTCTTTAGAAACGTATCCTTTACTTAAAGCAATGCCAGACATTAACTTTATTGGCAATGTAGAGGGTAGAGATATATTTTTAGATAAAGCCGAGGTTATTGTTTGCGAAGGCTTTGTTGGTAATGTAGCCTTGAAAATGGCTGAATCCGTGTATGATATTCTTAGAATTCAAAAGAAAATTATGGACCCATTCTTAGATAATTTCAATTTCGAGGTTTATGGAGGATTGCCAATTTTGGGTATCAATAAGCCTGTTGTAATTATGCACGGTGTTTCGCATGCTAATGCTTATAAAAATATTATTGGTGTAGCCGAAAAATTTATTAGTTCTCAATTAACCGAAGCTATTAGAGACTATTTTAAGCCTACTAAAGCATAATTGATATTTATCTTAATTATAGAATAAGAACTTCGCCTATTATTTGGGTGTAGTTCTTATTCTATTTTGATAATCGCCTAAAATAAGATTATGATTTGTTTTACTTATTTGGATATTCCCGTTGGTAAAATGATTGCTGCCGCAACAAACGATGGACTTTGTTTGTTTGACTTTTTATACAGGAAAAATATTGATAAAATAGTTAATCGTATTGAAACAAATACGGGTGAAAAACTTATTGAAAAAGACCATCCATTATTCCGGGATTTATCTTTGCAAATAAATGAATATTTTACAGGTGAAAGAAAAGAATTCAGTCTCCCTTTACATTTTGCCGGTTCAAGTTTCCAACAAACTGTTTGGAATGCGTTACTTACTATTCCTTATGGGCAAACAAGAACTTATGAAGAGCAATCTATCTATTTAAAAAACGAAAAAGCCATAAGAGCAGTAGCAACTGCAAATGGTCAAAATGGTATTGCTATTATTGTACCTTGCCACAGAGTAATTGGCAAAGATGGAAACTTAACAGGATATGCAGGCGGTCTACCTACAAAAAAGCGATTATTAGATTTAGAAAAAAAATATTCGGGTATAAAAAGTCAATCTGAATTATTTTAATTGAAAATACTCTAAAGCTAATAATTTTTAAATTTTTGAAATGTTATAGGAATTTCAGGTTGGCAGCCAATGTCTTTTGAAAAAATTTCGAGCCCAACTATGTTTTTTATAGCTTTTAGGTTTTTAGAAAAAAAGTTTTTCAAATCTATATTATTTAAAATAGCTTTATTAATTAATACAGGTCGGCATATTTCAGGGCGAAATGCAGGATATATTTGTGATGTAGAGTCGCTAAAATATAATTTTATATATGTTACCGGCACTTGGAATATAATTTTGCGTATTTTACCTATTAAATTATAATTTATTTCCGCAGTAAAATAAACAAGTTCAGTATCAGGGAAGCTAAAATTGATTCGTTCGCCAAGAATAATTTTACGTTCATCTATTTTTGTAAAAAGAGGATAATGTGGCGATTGATGATTTGCTTTAAGTAATAAATAATTTTCGTTAAAAATATCGGTTTCCAATGTGTCTTTTTTTAAGGAAATAGTATTGCAATAGGTGTAATTTAAAGAAATGGTCGCTTTTGTGTAAGATTCATTCCAGAAATTGTAATTTTTATCTATGCCTTCGTTACGGATTAAAATGTTTGCCGGCTTGCTGGTTTTGTAAAAATGGTCTGCATTTAAGGAATCTATTATAGTACTTGAAAAAGAATAAGATTGAGGTAATGGTCTAGGGCAATAGTTTAAGCCATTCAACTGTATTAACGCTATTTGGTAAGGGAATATATCAATTGTTTCATTGCCTATTAATGCTAATTCTTCTTTGGGTAGCAGAATATCTGCTTGTTTCATAGTTTCTTTTTTGAAATATTGAGACGAATAGCCTGGGATTGCAAAAGTAAGGTCGTGTTTTATATTAAATATATTGTATTTTATTTGTACGTAAACAGAGCAACTAAGGGATATTATTAATGAACTTATTGTAATACATTTACTTTTATCTATATTAAACAAGAAGATTACTGAAATAATAGAAAATGGCAATATAGAAAAAAAAGCTCCATAATGAATAATATCAGCACGTGTAAATCCATTTTTATAAAAAAGGTAAAATGTAAGTGCGAATAAGATGAAGGTAATAATAAAAACCCAATTTAAATTTTTTTCAATTATATGTTTTTTTATAACTAAATAGGACAATATGCATACAATTAAAATTTGAATGATAGCTAAAATTAATACTGGGTCGTATAACTTTATTGGTAAATACATAGATTCATTGTAATATTTAATTAATTCGAAGCTATATAAAATATACCCTATAATATTTATATGGCAATAATGGATTATAATAAAAAAAGCACCTAAAAAAATGACTAAAATATAGAGAGACGATTTGAAATTATTAAAAACTAAATAAATAATGATAATGCTTAATATTAGAAGCGCAATAATGCCATAATTTACTTTAATAAAAAATAGCAGAGTGCCAAGTAGTGCTGTAATTAGTAGCTGTAATCTGTTTTTAAATTTATTTTGTATTATTTGTATTGTATATATAATAAACATAAGGAACATGATTTGAGTATATTCGGCACTTCGCACCAAAAACATACTCATTAAAACCAATATAAACCATCCTTTATTTTTTTTGAAATAGGTAAGCAAAAAATAATAGCATGAAAATGCAAGAAAAATATCAGATATTATTAATAACCAATTACCTACATATTCATTGTTTCGGGTACTTAAAAAACCTAACGGACCAAAAGTATAAATGAAATCAGCTCCAAATACAGTGCCGTTTTTTATTGCCATATTTATAGCTCTTTTCCAAGAACCTTCAATACCATAATTATGAGAATAAAAAAGTGCCGGTGGTGCAATATAAATTGCAACGATTGCTGATAAAATTTGAGCTTTATAGGTTAGGTAAAAAGCTAAAATTTTATCTGTAATTTTATTTGGCATATTTTTATGAATTTATATTTAATAGTTATGTGTGTATTGCTTATCAACAATTAACCGTAAAAATAGAACCATATTTTGCTTTTAAACTATTTATAAAGAATATTATTTTTCAAATAATACAATTTATTTCTGTTAATGTAATTTCATATATTTTAACCGAAGGCTATTACTAACTACTGATACCGAACTTAATGCCATTGCCGCACCAGCAAACATAGGGTTTAATAAAAAGCCATTAATAGGGTAGAGTAAACCGGCTGCAATAGGAATGCCAATTAGATTATATATGAATGCCCAAAATAGATTTTGTCTTATTATTTTAACCGTATTACGAGATAATTGTATTGCTTCTGTTATTTTTAGTAAATCGGAAGAAATCAGTGTAATTTTTGCTACATCCATAGCAATATCACTACCTCTACTCATTGCTATACTTATATCTGCTTGTGCAAGTGCCATACTATCATTAATACCATCGCCTGCCATTGCTACAATATGTCCTTTTTCTTGCAAATTTTTTATAAATGCTGCTTTTTCTGTGGGTGTACATTCTGCTTTAAAATCCTTTATTCCAACTTTACCTGCAATATTTTTAGCAGTTTGTAAATTGTCTCCTGTAAGCATATAGGGTTTAATACCTAAAGAGAGCAGTTGCTTAATAGCAATAGTAGAATTAGCTTTTATCTTATCCGAAATTGCCAAAACACACAATGCATTTAAGACGTCTGCAAACCAAATAACAGTATTCGATTCGCTAAGCCATTTATCAGCTTGTTCTGTCAATTGGTTTGAAATATTGCAGTTTTTTGATTCTATAAATTTTAAACTTCCGGCAAAATATTCAATTCCGTTATACCTACAAGTTACGCCACCACCGGTTATGCTATTAAATAGTTCAATAGGAATTTTCTCTCTATTATTAATTGCTAAAAAATTGCATATAGCATTAGCTAAGGGGTGTTCAGAAAGGGACTCAAGGCTATATAAGATGGAAAATAATAATTGTCTGTCAATAACTGTCTCGGTTGTAAATAATATTCCGGATACTTCCGGTTTTCCTTCAGTAACTGTTCCTGTTTTATCTAAAACTATGCAATCTGTTTTATACGCAAGCTCTAAACTTTCAGCATCTTTTATTAAAATACCATTTTCAGCACCCTTTCCCATACCTACCATAATGGCAGTAGGTGTTGCTAAACCTAATGCACAGGGGCAAGCAATTACTAAAACGGTAACCATAGCCAATAAACCATGCGAAAATCCATTTACACCACCAAATAACAGCCATAAACAAAAACTAATAACTGCAATGCCTATAACGATTGGCACAAAGATAGATGCTATTTTATCTACTAATTTTTGTACCGGGGCTTTACTGCCTTGTGCATCTTTTACTGCTGCAATTATTTGAGATAATAGTGTACTGCTTCCTACTTTTTCAGCAATAAATTTAAAACTTCCTTTCTGATTTAGTGTGCCTGAAAATACAAAATCATTCACTTGTTTTAAAGATGCAATTGGTTCGCCGTTTATCATACTTTCATCTACATAAGAGCTACCTTCAATTAGTTTACCATCTACTGCTATTTTTTCTCCCGGCTTTACCAAAATAATATCACCAATGTTTACAGATGAGATGGGTACTTCAATTGAATTACCATCCTTTTGAATAATTGTTACTGTTTTGGGTTGCAAGCCTATCAGTTTTTTTATTGCAGAAGCTGTATTGCTTTTTGCATTCTCCTCAAGCATTCTGCCTAATAAAATAAAGGAAATAACCACTGCCGAAGCTTCAAAATAAACATGAGGGTGTAAACCTTTACTGTGCATATATTCAGGATAAACGGTATTAAAAATACTATAGGCATACGCAATACTTGTACTTACAGCAACCAAAGTATCCATATTGGCAGTTTTGTGTTTTGCTTGTTTCCATGCATTAATAAAAAACTGCTTCCCGAGAACAAATAATACAGGGCTAGCCAATAGCCACATAATGTAATTTGCATAAGGCATATTCATAAAAAACATTCCGATTACAACTAAAGGAATTGAAAATAAAATCGCATAAATGCTCTTGTTTTTTAATTCCTTTTTTTGTAAGAGCTGTTCTTTTTCCAAAGTTTCGTGTAGCGAATCACTTTCATCTATAATAATATCATAACCAATAGCTTGTACTGCATTTTTTATTTCCACACCATTAATTATTTCTGGTATGTACTCAATAGCAGCGGAATTATTGGCGTAATTTACTGCAACATGCAGTATGCCGGGTTCATTCTTTAGTTTATTCTCTATATTTACAGCACAAGAAGCACAACTTAAATCAGTAACAGGATAATTTTGTTTTATTCTGTTTATTTCATAACCTAATTTGTGTATTGCATTTAATGCTTTGGGAATAATCTCGTTGGGCGAATTTGTTTCTAACGCAATTCTTTTATTATTATATTCTAATTTTACAAAATCAACACCTTTTATATTTTTTATTGTATTTTCTATAAGGAATATATTAGCATCACTTTCTATTGCTGCTAAAGGTAAATAGAATCTTTTAGCCATAATATTTAAAAAAACGAAGTTACGGCATATTTTACCAAGAGGTGATTAATTAGCTTTTTGTAAAATAAAGAATGCTGTTATTTTAAAATAATAGTTTTTCAATTTTCAAAAAACCGTCTGATGGATAGAGGTTTTCCCAAAGTATTTTATAAATATAATTAGCAATTGGAAGATTAATGCCATACTTTTTGGTAATAGTCTGCATTCCACGGGCTGCATAGTAGCCTTCAGCAACCATACTCATTTCTAAAATTGCTGCTTTTACGGTATAACCTTTTCCTATCATAGCTCCAAAAGTTCTATTGCGGCTGTGCAAGGAATAACCGGTAACCAATAAATCGCCTAAGTAGGCACTACTCATAAAGTCCGGTTGTTTGCTGCCCGGATTCACCTTCTTAAAATGATCATGTAAAAAATGGTACATTTCTCTATAGCAATTGGTAATATATACACTAAGAAAATTGTCGCCATAATCAAGCGAGTGGGCGATTCCTGCCCCTACAGCATAAATATTTTTTAATACGGCAGCAAATTGAGTTCCCCAAATATCATGATTTGTTGTAGTATTGATATATGTATTCTTAAATACTTCTGAAAGTTTAAATGTTAAATCGTCATTTATTCCTGAAAAAGTAAGATAAGATAAACGCTCTTCGGCAACTTCTTCGGCATGGCAAGGACCGGTAATTGCAGCATATTGTTGTAGTCTAAAATCGCAATAGCAAGCTAAATACTCATTTAATAACATACCGGCATTTGGCAAAATACCTTTTGTTGCAGAAATAATTATTTTACTTTTCCACAAATCCTTATCTGCCATTTCTATCACATCTTGTGCATAGGCAGAAGGAACAGCAAAAATAATCGTATCGCATTCTTTTAATAATTTGGAAAGGTTGGATGTAGGAATAATTGTATCCTGTAAAAACCTGACAGATGTAAGATATTGTGGATTATGATGCCTCTCTATTAAATATTCTACAGAACTTTCTTTACGTATCCACCAATAAATAATGTTATCGTTATCTGTTAATATTTTTGCTAAAGCAGTACCCCAGCTTCCATTACCTACTATACCTATTTTACCTAATTGGAAATCAGCCAAAATGAAATAAATTATCTATAAATAAATTATTGTTTTTTAGAATCAAAAAGTTTACTCTTATCAACAACCGTAACAGCAGACTTATCATTAAGGGTTCTTGCTATTGCACCGTAAGGAGCCACAACTATTTGTTCATTTTCTTTTAATCCCTCTGTAATTTGAATATATTTATTGTCTTGTAACCCCGTTTTTACATCTCTAATGGATACTGTTTTTGTTTTTTCATTATAAACAAAAACTACTTGTCTTATACTAGTATTGGAATTACCGGCTTGACTATTTTTGTTTTTTATACTATCATTCCAGTCTCTGGTAGTAACAGCATTTACAGGTACAGACAATATATTTATTTGTTTGTTTGTTTCAATTTCAACCGAAGACGACATGCCCGGCTTAAACGGAAATTTACTTTTAACTGTATTAGTTATTAAATCAGGATAGCTTGATGGTAATATTAAAATATGTACCGTATAATTTGTAACTTGGTCGGTGCCTGTAGTTTGGCCTGTTAAACCTTTGGTACTACTTACAGCGATTTTAGAAACAATACCTTTAAATTTCCTGTTTCTATATGCTTCGGCTTCAATTAGAGTAGTATCTCCAATTTTTACTTTCGATATATCCGTTTCACTAACATCTACTCTTACTTCAATCCTACTCATATCGGCAATTGTAAGCATATCTGTACCCGACATTTGTATTGTACCTAATACACGTTCGCCTTTTTTTACATTTAACTCCGAAATAATACCGGATGTAGGAGCAATAATTGTTGTTTTTAAAAGATTCTCTTTTGCCTGCGATAAACTGGCTTGTGCTACCTGAATTCCAAAATTACCACCTGCCAAGCTTGCTTTCGATGCTTCAAAACTTGCTTTTGCAGATTTATAAGATGCCTCTGCTTGTTCAAACTCTAATGTAGAAATAACTTTATCGGTAAATAATTTTTTATTTCTTTCGTAGGTCTTTAAAGCAAGTTCATAATTTGAAGCTGCTTGTGCCATCATTTCTTTATAATTATCGGCACCGGCTCTTGTTTGTTCTACTGAAGCGGCTGCTTGATTTACAGTTGAATTATAAATAGCCGGATTTATTTTTACTAATACATCGCCTTTATTTACGCTATCACCTTCTTTAATATTTAGTAAAATTATTTCACCACTAACTTCAGGCGCTATTTTAACTTCCGTTTCAGGGTATATTTTACCACTGGCAGTTACTGTTTCTGTAATCGTATGTAATTCTGCTTTTTCTATAGATACCTTTATTTCGTCATTATTACCACAATTTTTCATTCCTACCGCTAATAATCCAAACAAGATAATAATTAGTATTATCCAAAGCCACGTTTTCTTCTTTTTTCTTGGCGTTTCTATATTTAGAGAATCTATTGAGCTCATTATATTAGTAGTTATAAAATAATTAATTGGTTAATTATGTATTTTTTTCAATGCAGTTTTCAAATAAATGTCAAATATACGCTTGAAAAAAGTAAATATCATTAAAAGTTTATTCATTAAAACACATAAAAATACACATGAGTATATCATTGTAAATAAAAAATTATTTAACTTCGCTACCGGCATCTGCTTTTTCAAGTGGCGAAACAAAGATAAGTCTTCCGTCTTCATTTTCTGCCATCAATATCATTCCTTTACTTTCTATTCCTTTTAATTTTCTTGGTGCCAAATTAGCTACTATAGTTACTTGTTTACCAATAATATCTTCCGGTTTAAAATGTAGAGCAATGCCGGAAACTACTGTTCTGATTTCAGTTTTTAAGTCTAATTCTATTTTAAGTAGCTTATCGGCATTTTTTACTTTTTCTGCACCTATAATTGTTGCAACTCGTAGGTCTAATTTTGCAAAATCTTCATAAGTTATTTCTTGCTTTGGTGCATGTACTTCCAATTTAATCTCTTGTCTTACTGTTTCTGTATTATCCATTTTATCTGTTGTTTCACTCATTTTTATTGTCTTTTGAGTTTCTTTTAATTTATTTATTTGTTGTTCAATTTCGATGTCTTCAATTTTTTTAAAAAGTAATTCGGGTGCTCTAAGCGGGTAACTTACTTTTAGTAAATCTAATCTACCGGCATTTTCCCATTCTAACATCCGTTCTACAACCTTCATCATAAAACACATTTTTTTTGCCGTAAAAGGTAAAAAAGGATTTATTAATATTGCTAAATTGGCAGTAAGTTGTAAACATACATGCAGACAATTATCTATTTTTTGTTGATTTTCTAATTGCAACTCCGGTGTTTTTGCCAATAACCAAGGTGCTTTATCCTGTAAATATTTATTTCCTTTTCTCGCTAAATCTATAATTTCATAGAGCGCATCTCTAAATTTATAGTTTTCAATGTTTTGCTCTACTTTAAGCTTCGTAGCTACAATATCATCTGCTAATCCGTTATCCGATACATCAACAATATCATTATGCATCTTTGGTACGCGACCTTTGCACAATTTATGCATTAATACAAATGTGCGATTTACAAAATTACCAAATATGGCTACTAACTCACTATTTACTCTATCTTGAAAATCTTTCCAAGTAAAATCATTATCTTTTGTTTCCGGTGCATTGGCACACAAAACATATCGCAATGTATCTTGTTGGTCGGGAAAATCTTTAAGGAAATCATTTACCCAAACTGCCCAATTTCTGGATGTGGAAATTTTTTCGCCCTCCAAATTTAAAAATTCATTCGCAGGTACGCTCTCCGGTAATACAAAACCACCGTGTGCTTTAAGCATTGCAGGAAAAATAATGCAATGAAAAACAATGTTGTCTTTGCCAATAAAGTGTACTAATTTGGTATCCTCATTACACCAATAATCACTCCATAAGTTCGTTAATTCTTTTGTAGCACTGATATATCCAATTGGAGCATCAAACCAAACATAGAGTACTTTGCCCACAGCATCGGGTAGGGGTACAGGAACTCCCCACGTGCTGTCTCTTGTCATAGCACGGGGATAAAGCCCATTGTCTAACCAACTTTTACATTGCCCGTAAACATTCGATTTCCAATGGTCTTTTTTACCTTCTACTATCCATTCTTTTAGCCAGTTTTCGTATTTATCAAGGGGGAAATACCAATGTTTTGTCTTCTTTTTTACAAGTGAAGCACTACTTAATGCACTTCGTGGGTCTATCAATTGTTCCGGCGACAAAGAACTACCGCATTTCTCGCATTGGTCTCCATATGCATTATTATTACCACAAACGGGGCATGTTCCTAAAATGTATCTATCGGCAAGAAACATTTCTTTTGATTCATCATAGTATTGTTCGCTTTCTCTTTCTTCAAAAATACCTTTATTATATAAATTTAAGAAAAATGCCTGTGCCGTTTCAGTATGTATTTTAGACGATGTTCGGGAATAGATATTAAATGAAATACCCATTTCCTCAAAACTATTTTTAATTATTGTATTATATTTATCTACAACATCTTGCGGTGTAATACCTTCTTTCATAGCACGTATGGTAATAGGTACCCCATGCTCATCGCTGCCGCAAATAAATTGAACGTCCTTTTTTTGTGAACGTAAAAATCGAACATAAATATCTGCCGGCAAATAACAACCCGCCAAATGTCCAATATGTACCGGTCCATTCGCATAAGGTAAAGCCGCAGTTATTAAATATCTTTTAAAATCCATATTCAATTATAGAATTACTTTTGGCTGCAAGATAACGAAAAACAAGGTAGGTCTTAGATGTTGTTTTTATTGATTGCAGCAAATAGAATCAAAAATGTATTATTCTTACAAGTTTTATAATTATCTTATCAAAGTAACCTCTCCCTTTTTTACTACTTCGCCACCTCTTATGCAGCCTAATGTAATTAGATAAGAATAGACCCCAACCTCTGCATTTGCTCCGCCAAACCTGCCGTCCCATACTCCATCGGGTAGATTATATACAAGTTGTCCCCAACGATTAAATACTAAAAAGCTTTTTATAAAATATCCGTAATGGTCTAAAACTTCAAATTTATCATTTCTGCCATCATTGTTTGGTGTAAAGGCAGTTGGAATAAATATAACTCCGTCACAACATTTTTTTACCTCAACAACTATTTCAGATTTAGGACTTTCACATACATCTTTTCTTTGAGAAACAAAATATTCGTATTGTGCTATTGCATTTGTTTCTATAATTGGCTCCGTAATAGTAGTGGTATCGTTTACAGCTTGATACCACAATAGATTATCGCCAATGGCTGTAATTGTTTTATTGCCATCGCCTATACAAAATATAGTTGGGTTTACTACTTGTGGAGTATCGGTAATATTGATATTAACATTAATGCTTCCTTTGCCAATACATCCATTTGTATCTATTTTTGTATAAAAAGTATAAATGCCCTTACTCAAAGCATTTACATGGTTTAATAGCGGATATTCTAATGTAGAATTAAATCCATTTGGGCCTATCCATAAATAACTATAATAGAGATTGTTTTGGGTAGTTGTAGCAAATAATTGCAAATTAGAATTAAAACATACTGAAGTATCCGTAGCAATATTTACAGTAGGTGTAAGTTTTGTACTTATTTTTATGTTTTTAATTTTTAATGGGCATGATGTTCCCGGAACAGATACATTTACATAATAAGTTGTGTTTTGAGAAGGGTAAACAATTGGATTTTTAATATTTGTATTATTTATCGAAGTAGGTGGAAGCCAATTATAGGTATAAATATCACTACCGTCTAGGCGTAATTGTACACTGTCATTGGCACAAATTACAGTGTCGGGTGTTAAAATTGTAACATATACAGAGTCGTAAATAACCATTGATGCACTATCTATTCTGTTGGCTGCCCCATTGCAAGAATAAGGAGCAAATAGTGTTATATTTAATGTTTTGGGGCCATTAATAGCAGTGGGTAATCCGGTTACAGTAATAATTGCTTGCGAATCGTAGGCGGGTATTAAAACACTATCTATTAAGGCTATGTAATCTAAACCGGCTGTTGCAGTACCTGAAGTAGTATATTTTATTGTTTGCGATTGGCTTTGAGGAATGGAACGTTTTACAATAAATTTTCCGGGTAAACATCCCTTTATACAATAAGGAAAAGAGGTATCCGGTGTTGGTTGTGGTATAGCATTTACTGTGTAATTTACCGATGATAAACTACCGGCTGCCAAAAATACACCTGAATCATATAAACCATCTCCGGCATCGGCTATTGTTATTTTTAAATGATAAGAAGCACACGGAATAACCGAATGACTAGCTTGTAATACTTGTGTAAAGCCTTGGTGTGTTAAGCTTTGTCCTGATGAATTATCGATATAATAAGACGTAAAAGGAGAACCGGGGCCCATTGCACTACAATTGCTCATTGAACCTAATCTGCCGGGTACACCATTGTTTATTGAGTTGATGGTAACAGGTATATTGGTACCTGGTACTATGGCTAGATTGTCGTAAGTGGCTATACCGGGTCCTGAAATAAAAAAAGCAAAAGCATCATTATAAGGTCCACAAACAGAATTAATATATTCTTCGGAACTAAATATATACTTAAAATTTAAACTGTTACTGTTTGCTATTACATTAAATTCCAAAATGCAAGCGTCTAAAGTAGTACCTCTTGCAAGGGTATTTAAATCAGGGTCTCCGGGTGCATTATTATTATTGCTTGCCAGCCAGCTGGATAAACCATTAATGCCATAATTTATTCCCTCTGTTTTTGCACGTCCTGTGGTTAAAACAATACCGCTATCTAAGCCTAAATTACTATTTATAGTATTAAAAGTACCACTTGCTTTTTCGGGGCAGTTTAAGAAAGGATTAGTAATCGTAATACCTTGTCCGGCAAGTTTTTGTGCAAGAATTTCTGCTGTTTGGTCCGGATTTACTTGTATCTGACTAAAAGAAGAGAAAACATTTAGGGATAAAAAAAACAGAATTAATAAAAATATTTTTGTTGTATGCCACATAAAATCTAATTAGAGCATTATATCGGCTTTTATAGTTATTTATGAATTTAATTTAAACGTACCAATTATATTAATACTCATTAATGGTTTTAATACCTCTTATTTTTCCAGCTTTCCAAGCCTGAACTTCTTTATCGTAAATTGGTTTATTGCGTTCTGTAACATAGTCGATGTCAAGGTCATTTAAATCAGGTTTACCTGCATTTACCCAAGCAGTAAACCAAAAATTTGCAGTTTCTGCAACGGCTGCTTTCATTTGTTTCTCAACCATGCCATTTAATAATTCATTATATACTTTTGTATATTCCTCATTATGAATGGGGTTGCCATATTTGTTTTTAGAAATATTGCCATTCACATCTAATTTATATATCTTTTCATCCGGCTTATTAGTTCTTAATTCCTTTTCTATACTTAATAATCTAGGAGCTAATAAGAAACTATTTTGAACAATTGTCCAAGATTCTTTTTCTATGTCTTCAATGTAATGTGCATTGTCGGTATATAAATGGTAATTTTTTCCGAATACTTCCGGTATTTGAGATTCCCAAAAACCATGAATACCTTTTTGACCTGTTAGCTGTCCATCATGATTAATTGTTGAATGAAATGGCAAATGTTCATATCCAATATAATGTCCTAAATCTGCAGCAAGAAAAATAATTTCAGCTTTATTTTTATTTTTGAATGCTAATGTAAGTTTTTCCATCATATCTTGTAAATACCAAGGTAAAATACCGTATTTCTGCATTGTATCTTTATTGTACTTTGCAATTGCAGCAACCATTGTTTTTGGTATTTCGTCAAACGAACCCAATGCATTGTAACCTTCAATATCTATATAATGTCTTGGTCCTTCTGCTTTGTCATTAAGGGTATGTTTTCTAATATCCGGTATAACAGATTCTTGTGTTATGAAATCGGCATGGTTATAAAAAAACAGACCCATTTCAGGTGGCAAGCATAACAATGCACCCTTATTAATACGGTAATGTGCCCATACTCCCCAAGCATTTAAGGTTGGCACATTACCTAAAACACTAAACAATATTAGGAATGCAATTAAGGCTATTTTCTTCATGCTGACTTTTTTCAATACTACTTTACTGATAATTTAGAAGTTTCTGTAATTTGCTCGTTGTGAATTTTTACAATATAAAATCCTTTATTCAAATTAAAAGAAATTACATCGTTTTGGGTTATTTGAGACAAAAATTGATTAAATACAATTCTGCCTGTTACATCATAAATATCAACAGTAACATTGCTCAGGTCTTTGTTAGTGGTAAGGTTGATTGAAGAAACTGCAGGATTTGGGAAAATGGAAACATGTTTGTCTGTATTTACATTTTCTACATCAGTAGTAGCTCTTTCAGCAAGCCATATTGTTATATTCATTAATAATAATCTATGATTACCTGCAGCATCAGACCAATAGCCATTGTATAAAGTGCAAGATGGATTTCCTGTACCATCATCGGTTGGTGAACTGTCGCCAATTGCAGCTACTTTACCGCTACCGTAATGCGAATATGCACACATAACATTTGTGTTACCCGGTGTAGTACCTGTTTTATATATTACGCCTTTAACTGTAGAGTTTAAAGTAGGGTTAAGTGTCATTGTAGTACCACCAGACCATTGTGCTTCTGTTACAGTGCCCATAGGGCCATGTATTATAGAATCGGTAGATGTTGCAGAAATATTGGTAGTTGTTTGAGAAAAATCAACAGTATCGAAGAAAATACCGAATGGATAAGGTTGAACACTGTTTGTACTTAGAAAATCGTCCCAAATATGTGGTGAATCCCAACCGTCTCCATTTCTATCACTGTTATTGTGGTCAGAAATCATAAATAAACTTCCTCCGTTTTGTACAAATTGCATGATAGCTGTTTTTTGTGCAGTGGTAAATACCATATTCGGCTCATCTACAATGTATATTTGGTAGTTTGCTAAGTCTTGTGCATTAGCAGTATTGCCATAGCTTATTGTTCCGTTCCAAGGTAGTGTTTCTACTGTATAACCTCTTTTGGCACAATCTACACCCCAGCTTGATAAAGCGCCGCTCCAATAGGTCTCGGCAGTAGTTGAAGTAATTCCGCTTTGTGCAGGTGTTGGTATGCGTTGCGGATTACTTTTTGTGCCACTTGTACTTATATAAGCTCCACTGCTACCTACTGCTAAATTTGTTAAATCATAATCAACAACCCAGTCTGCGTTACCTGCCATTTCTCCTTTTGTTGCATCAAATAATATCTTAACAGTTTGTGCTTTAGTAAGATTAATACTAAACAAAGAAATTATAAGTGTAAGTTTCACGTATTTAATAAACATGATGAATTTTTTTTGTTTTTTAGTATGCAAAAGTAAGGTATTTCTATAAATTAATTTGTTTTAACTTTCAATAATTTACAAGTAATTATTGAAATAATGATAATGTAAGTTTGTGTAGAAAAAATAGGTATTCATAAAAAAACCTGCCAATTCTGACAGGTTTTTTATGAATTGAATGCTTTGAAAAAATTAGTTAACTGCAAATTTAGTTACAACAGAAGAATTATTGTTGCTCATACGTGCAAAATACATACCTGCTGATAAATGTAGACCATTGATAGTTAATGATTGTGTACCTGTTTGTGCATTAATGTTTTCTGTGTGTATAATGCGACCGGATAAATCATAAATAGATAAAGAATAATTACCTTCAACTTCTACATTATAATTAAAGTTAAGTTTATCAGTACTTCCGATACCTAAAAGGTTTAAAGCAACTACAGGTTGTGCAGATACTTCATTAACACCTGTGTGTGAAGTCGCAGTACCTGTCCAAGTTAATCTAACATCATCAATTGCTGATGTTGCACGTAAACCAGTTCCTGTAGTTGCAGCAAGTGTAACAATACGAATCCAAACCGGACCTGCATTATTATCTAAAGCAGAACCGAAACTAACAGAATCAGCATTGTTTGATGCAGTACTTCCTCCTGTTGTAGCAGTACCTGCTAAAGTTGCAGGTGTAAATGAAGTTGGTGTAGTTCCAAATCCATAATCAACTGTCCAATTAGTAGTACGAGTAGAAAGAATATCTAAAGACTGTAAATTAAAAGCTAATTTGAAACCTGTTAAGCCTGTAGTATTTGCAATTTCAAATACAAAAGCTGCACCCGGGTCATAACCATAAGTACTACCGCTTTTTTGACGTACAGCAAAAGCTCTGTTTGTTTGTAATGTTTGGCTTAAGCAAGATAATGTGTCAAATCCTGCGATGTCTGCTGATGGGCAATTTTTGAAACCTGCACCAAAAATATCAGATGCACAAGAAAGAGTATCAGTACCGGTAACATTAGCATAACGACCAAAGTTAGTACCTCCAAACGGATAAGTGTCAACATAAAGTGTACCTAATGATGTAGATGTTGCAGAAACATAATTTGACCAACCTGCCGGTCTGCCACTTGCTATTCCGTCAAAATTTTGTAAATAAGATGAACCCACAAGAGAAAAGGGCTGTGCAATAGTTGCTAAGGAAGCAACGCAAAAAGATAAAAGTAAAGCTGTTTTTTTCATTTTATATGTTTTAAGCTGCAAATGTCAATTCATTTTTTCGATATAAGCGATTCTTAAGGTTAAGTAATTATTAATTTTACAAAGCTCCTATTTATAAAATTGTTTTATATAGCTCTTTATTTGTAAACTGTATCTTTGTATATTTTAATAGTATTAAGAAAATTTTTACTGAATATTTAATAGATAATTTTGATTAAACATATTAGATTTCTACCCACTGCTATAACCGCTTTACTTATGTATATGCTGTTATTTTTTATGTATCCGTTCTATAAATATTATATAGACCCCGATGGCACAGCTTACCTAACAATATCAAATAGATATGCTGTAGGCGATTTTGCAAATGCTGTTAATGCTTACTGGAGTCCATGGTCTTGCTGGTTTACAGCATTATTAATAAAAGGGGGGGTAATGCCAATACCTGCATCTGTTATTATAAATTCTTTGGGTGCATCCGGTTTTTTATTTATTTCACAATCCTATTTTCTTAAGTTTAATATCCATAAACTTTATCAATGGCTATTAAATTTTACTCTATTATTTTTTCTCTGCTATGCTGTTTTTGCACAATCTTTTGATGATATTTGGCAATGTTTCTTTTTACTATCTGCTCTAAGGCTCTTATTGGTTGCTGAATTTTGTAATAAACCAATTTTATGGGTGTTATATGGTATCATTGGGGCTCTTGCTTATTTTGCCAAAGCATACTCCTTTCCTTTTTTTATTTTCAATACGCTTATTTGTGTCTTTTTTATAGTAAAATTAGATAAAATTAAATGGCTGAAAATTTGTTTGGTAGCATTATCCTCCTTTTTCATATGTTGCTTTCCTTGGCTTTATCTTTTACATACTAAATACGGCATTTGGACAAGTTCTACCGCTGGTTCTTTAAACTTATCTTGGTATTTAATTGGTCATCCTATATGGAACAATGGTATTCATAACTTAATACCACCAATTCTTAATGGTAGTCCTTATTATTGGGAAGACCCGTATTTGGTAAACAGTAGTACACCTCATTTTTGGGATTCTTGGCAGCTATTAGGAATGCAAATCATTCGTTTTTTCTACACATTGTATAAATTTAATTATAGTATCTTTCAAATATCTATTGCATTCCCAATTATTATTTTTGTTTTTTATAAAATAGTGAAATTTAGAAAAGCAAGAATGAAATATCCTGAAGGTTTTTTTATTATATCTCTATCGTTTCTTTTGTTTCCGTTGGCTTATTTACTAATCAATTTCGAATCTCGCTATATATGGTATTTAGTACCATTAAGTATGTTACTGGGTACTTATATTATTCAAAATAATCTAATAAAGTTATATTTTAACTATAAGCCTACCTATATTATAGTATTATTTTGTATTTCTTATTTAGTTTATCCGGCTATACAGCTAAAGAACATGTATAATAAAGGTAGAGAAGAGTATAACTTAGCTCTTGTTCTAAAAGAAAATAATAGGATTGGTTCGTTTACCGGCAATATAAAAACAGCTAATATGGCACGCCTAGCTTATTTTTCCGGCAATCAATATTACTATGTAGCAAAACCTAAAATAGATTTAATAGAAATACAAAAAGAAATGATACAATATGATATTAGCTATTTATTTGTTTTGCCGTTTAATTCTTCAGAAACGATTCCCAATATTGATACTTCCTTAAAAAAAGAGCATTTACTTTTAAATTATATAAATGCAAATATGCAATACACTTGGGATAGTATTAATATAAAAGATAATAGACTTGAAAAAGAATACGTGCTTTATAAATTAGTAAAACATAAATTATAATTTTTATTTTTTGTATTTGTTATTCTTTGTAGTTTTAACTTTATGGCATACCAAGAACATACTGTATCTTCGCACTTTGCGTTTGTATAGCATAAGTACTTTTCATGATTCGAGGTAGGCATCTGTTTTTATTATTGTTTTTATTTTCGAGTCTAAGCTCTTTTGCTCAAAGACCATTAATGAACATGCCGGAACATGACGATAAACCTTATTATTTTGGCATTACTTTCGGAATGAATTTCTCTGTTTTTCAAATAAAATATACACAAGATTTTGCTAATCTCGATACCTTTAAGCGTATACAACCTCTTTGGCAACCGGGCTTTAATTTGGGGTTGATAGGTAATTTAAAATTGACTAATTTTATTGATTTGCGTTTTGCTCCTGCAATTTCATTTGCTGAAAAAAGACTTGTTTTTCAATATAGTATCCCTTACGATAGCACATCAGACCGCTCAATTGATGCTATTTATATGCATTTGCCTTTGTCTTTAAAATTTAAGAGTGAGCGTATAAAGAATTTCAGGTTTTATGCACTTTTAGGGGCTAAGTTCGATTATGATATGGCTGCCAATGCACGTTCGCATCGCCCCGATGAGTTTATAAAAGTAAGTCCGGTAGATTTTGGTTATGAATTTGGTGTTGGGTTTGAATTTTATAACCCGAACTTTATTTTTTCCCCGGAAATTAAAGTAAGTCAGGGTTTAACCAATCAACTATTTATTGATAAAGGCTTACCACTTACAAATGCTATTGAGAGTTTACTAACACGCATGATAGTCATTTCCATTCATCTGGAAGGATAGCAAAAAGATGTTTTATGCTATCTCAATAATTTGTATCCTAAAGTTATTCTAAAATAAGTAGATGAAAGTGCTGTATTTATGTTTACATTGCCTTTAATGTTAGGATTTATGCTGCTTTGTTGCATCAAACCATCTATTTGCCATCTATCCCAAAACTCGTAACTGATACCTAACATAAAGCCTAATCTAAAGGAATTGTCTTGCGATAGCGAATATAAAGGTGTTTTATATTCAGCTATAGTATTACCTCTATAAAAAATTACTTCATCTATAGCTTTGGGCGAACGCAATAATATGCCATTATGGGCAGGCGTACTTGAATCGTTTACACTTACATATTTTCTGATGATAGAAGTATTTTCATTTATGCCTATTAATTTACTATAAGTAAATGTAGCTCCACCAAATATAGCAATCGAATTTGTTATTTTAAAATTTAAGAGTAATGGCAACTCAAACTGTGTAAGTGTGCCACCAATACTATACCATTTTGTTATTGAATCATGCGATTGACTATATGTATATACCCTTGATACCCAAGAGGAATCGCAATAGAGCTGGCTGCCATTACCCATAGGAAACAGATAGTTATATAAGCTGTCTGTTTGTGAGTATTTACCGTCATTATTTACTTTATAATAGCTTTGTGTACCATCAATTTTTCTATTATTTATAACAGAAGATTTCAGGGTTGGTTGAACCATAACTGAAATCCTTTTATTTATATTATATTTTATGTATGGTGAAATTACTAAACTTTGGGCACTTACATTTTTGAATCCTGTTTCGCCTCCTACTTTTATCCCTGTTTCATATTTTGGCGATTTACTGTCTGAAAGCGTAAATATATTTTTTAATATATTTTGTTTTGTAATATTTTTTAAACTATCTTTTCCCGGTTTTTTGTTTTCAGACAGTAATTCTTTAATATCCATTTTAGTAGGATTTATAATAGAATCTTTATTTAAGGTTGTTGTAATAAATTCGTTGGTAGTTTCCTTAAAATTGGTATTGGGTTCTAATTTATCAGATACTTTGGTGGAAACAGAATTTGTATTATTTGTTGTAGAAAAATTATTTTCATCACTTATTACATCCTTTAAATTGTTGCCTTTTACATCTTTTACATCTTTTACATCTTTTAAGTTGTTACCTTTTTTTGTAATAACACCTTTACTGTTTTTTGCTAAAGCTATTTTACTGTTGTTTTGTTTGTTGATATTATTATTATTATTATTATTGATTGGTTTTTTATCTATTTGATTTTTAAGGTTTTGGGCAACATGAGTATTATTTGATACCGTATTACTAGTGCTATTATTTTTAATTTCTTTTGATTGCGTATTTAAAATTGTTTTACTGCCCTTGTTGGGTTCTGATTTTTCATTATTTATAATAGTTGTATTGCCCTCCTTATTATTGTCTGTTAAAGCTGATTTATTTAGTTTATTTGCGGCTATTTTTATTTTATCTGTTTGTATATTTAAAGTAGAGTCATTTTGTATAGAATAATCTGTTGTTTTAATTTTTGCAGTATTCTTTTGGGTAGTTATGTTTTCTTTGTTGTTAAAAATAGAATTCGTAAATTTAATTGTAGTGTTGTTTTTCAAAAATGGTAAACTTATTATTATAGCAACAGGTATTGCTAAAAGAAAAATTATTTTATACCCAACTAAATTAAACCCATTAGATGTCTTATTTGCACCGGCAGGTCTATTATTCAATTTTTTTTCAATGGCATCCCACGATGAAGTAGGAGGCGTTTCGGTATAATTACCTAATGCATTCTTGAAAAAATCGTCAATATGTTTTTGTTGCTTTTCCATTTTTATTTTTTCTTCACAATAATATTTATCTTCTCTTTAAGTCTATTTCTGGCATCATTTAAATACCAGCGACTATTATTTTCATTTATATTTATAAGTTTTGCAATTTCTTTATGCGAATAGTTTTCGAAAACGAATAAATTAAAAACTGTTCGTTGTGTGTCAGGTATTGTTTGTAATACACTCAATAATTCTTTGTGCGATATTTTTTCTAAAGACTCACTGTTTATGTATGCATCTTCGGGTTGCACCTCCTTGTGTTGCTCCATTATTTTTTTATTCTTCCTTACATGGTCTGTAATTGTATTTATTACAATTCTTCTTATCCAACCTTCAAATGCCCCTTGGAATGAATACTGGTCTAGTTTTGTAAGTATTTTTAAAAAAGCATCATTCAATATCTCTTGTGCTGCATGTTCATTATTATATAAATATCTTTTTATTATACCATAAGCAGCAGGTGCATATATATCATATAGTTTTTTTTGTGCACTCCGCTTCTCTGCTATGCAATCTTTAATTAAGATGCTAAGGTCATTATTTACGGACATAATCCTATCTGAAGACGATAAATGACTCCTTATATTTGAAATTTCAGACAATGTTCCGTATAAGTTTAGTTCCTCTGTGCGCATCAGCCTTATTAGCTATTAACTATGACGTACAATGATTGAAAAATGTTTGTTCTAAAAAAATATTTTTTTTACCTAACATTTCAAACAGATACCTCGTCTATATATAAATATAGTTTTGTTTTTTTTTATTATAAAATTATAAAAAAAAAGTGGTTAAGTAATTTTATTTTTTATTAGATTGCATAATATTAGTAATTGCTTTTGTTTTATTCGCTATAAAAAATTTTAGTATGAAGAGAAAAAGTTTATTTATTTTATTTTCTATATTAACAATAAACACATTTGGACAAGTATCACAATTAGACGAAAATTTTGACATCTCTTGTAGTACAACCGGTTTGAATTACCCAAATGAATGGTCTGAATATAATATTATAAATCCGGTAACAACCTTGGCATGGAATTGTGTACCCACACATGGCAGATATGGCACGCCCGGTTTACAATGTCTTGGTTATTATAGTTGGGCGTATCATTTAGATACAGCATGGCTTTTTACACCACAATTATTGTTAAGTGGATTTACTGGTAATGTTTATCTAAATTTTGATTCAAAGTATGAAGTTGGTATTTCAGGTAGAGAGGCTAGATTGTCTATTTGTAAATTTACTCGCAAAGATACAAGTACGACTAAAAATCCAATGGACACCCTGTTTTATACTTTTTTAGATTTAACAGATGCTTGCGTGCCTATTGTGGGTAATGCTGATTCTTTCGGCTGGGTTACACACCAATTAGACCTAACTCCTTTTAAAGCAAGCCCACTTTATATTTCTTTTAGATATACATCTACTACTTCAGATGCCGGCGCTTGGACGATTGATAACGTACACTTGACAACATTCTTAGTTAATGTAAATAATATAACGGTAGAACCTTTACCAATTGAGGTAATAGGTAATAGTACTAAAAATAAAATAAGCTTATCCTTAAAAACGACCGTGGAAGGTAACTACAATATAGACATTTTTGACCTGTTGGGGAGAACAGTTTATAAAAATAAAATAGTATTAAATGCAGGCAAACAGAATATTGAAATTAATGATTTTGAAAATGCCGCAGGTATGTATTTTATTAAAATAAGCAACGAAAAAAATTATGGAGTTGTAAAAGCTATTTTAAATTAGTGTTTTATACGTAACTAATACTGTTTATATAAATTGAATTTCAAGAATTGTTAAATATTTTTATTCATAAATAAAGTTACCTAACTTTGATATTGTAAAAGGGCATTGTTATGCATAAAAATCTTGCTTCGTTTCTTTTTGTTTTAATTTTTTGTTGTAGTATGTTTTGTGAATCTTGTAAAAAAGAGCAAGCGGATACACAAGCAAGTAGATTGGTAGGTAATTGGAAAAAAATACAATATGCTACTGACGATAATAATAATGGAATATTAGATGCACAGGAGATACATAATGTGCAAGTCGGCTTTGATGATTATATGTTTTTTAAGGCAGACAGTACCGGTTCTGAAACTGTAAAAGCTAATGGAGAAACAAGTATCTATGCTTTCAGGTGGAATTTGCCTATCGGAGATTCTTTATATAGACAGGGCGTAGGGCATTTAAATATTAGTTATTATATTGTAGATATTACAAGCAGTAATCTTACTTTAGTTTCTAATCAATCTAAAGTGGCTGCTTGGTATATTTATGCAAAAATGTAGATTGGTGTTGTGTTTAGTTGGTCCTTTTATATAAAAATTTTTATTAAATATTATTATTCTAATACTGCGAGTTGCAAATTTTTTGTTGTAAATCCTCATTAACATTTTTTCTTTTCATTGTCCACTTTCCTATATAAATATAATTAATTTGAATTAATCCAAATAATTTTATTGTTCCTTTTATAATCCAGTCCTCTTTATAGTACTGTTCTTTTTCATTGAATTTGCCTGTATATTTTATTTCTTGTCCCTGTTTTATTTTATCTATATTACCAATTACCCTTTAAAAGTTATAGCATTTAAGCGAAATTGGTTAATTTAGTAAACGTTATCTAACTAAATTGATAATGCATTAGAATTCATTTTAGTACTACATGTAATTGAAAAAAATAATACAAAAGGGCTCTATTTCTTTTTTAAAATATGCTTTTTTAAAATATTACCAATTAATTTAAACGGTGCTGTAATAAAGCCTGCTACTATTTCTTTTACTAATAAAGGATGAAAGCCATAAACACTTATATTTACTTTTATATGTGTAGCGATTGCTTTAAATTGTAAAAAGCATAACATATTATAAATTGTACGCGAAGTGGTTTTAAATTGAATAGGTAATGGCGTATAAAATTTTTTACGAGCCTCTGCAAATCCATTATTAAATATTTCTTTTATGCATTGGGTTACTTTAACAGGTATATTATCATATATTTCAATTAAATTATCTGTTGGAAAACCAAATCTTTCAAAATCTCGCGAAATAGGATTTACCCAATAAGCATTAGGGTCTAATAATTGAACCATGGGCAATTGTTTGGCAGCATCGGATGTGGAAATCCAACTGATACCACTGGAACAACCTAAAAGTAAAGTGCAATAATGTGTTAGCGTCGCTGTTTCTCGTAATGTTAATGTACTACCATCAATAATTTTTGGGTTTGCATCTCCAATCTTAATATTTGATGACAAAATAATAGCCGTATTTTCATTCTGAATTAATTGATTTGCTATATCTAATGCAATTTCAGTTGTAATAGCAAGTTGACCACTTTGTGGAGCAAATTCAAAAAGAATAATATTTTTAAATGTATTTAAATGGTATTTTTCTGCAAAAATGCGAACGTTCTCTATTTCTTCTTGGCGTAAACGTAATACAGGTGTTAGTGATACTGTTATAGGCTTACCGTAGTTTCTTAAAATACCCGACCGAACACTACCATCATAATTAGCAAGATTATCATCTATTAATTGTGTAAAAAAGACTTCATCATACGTTCCATTTTGTTTTTTTAATAGCATTTCTTTCTTTAATTTCTTATATATGCCTGTATTATTAAATCTATTTACATCCGGGATTTCTATAACTGTATCTACAAAAGGATTATTATCTATAATTGTTTTGCACATAGATGCAATAACCCATGTAAGATGACAACCCGGAAAATCTTGTTTAATTTGTCTTGCAATAGCCGTTGCATACAAACAATCTCCATTGGAATGCATGTGTACCAATGCTATTTTTAGTGGATTATTCATTTATTCTCTACCATCATTTTAGCAAGATTAGGAAAAGTAACTTCAGGTTGCCAACCTAATTGATGTATTGTTTCCGGGTTGGCGACAAGAATACGATATTCTGATACGAAATTATTCTTTTCAATTACAAAATCGTGCCAGTTTTTATTTATTAATCCGAAACATTGTTCCAACCATTCCTCAATTGAATATGCTAAGCCCGAGCCCAATGTTGCTTCAAAAACGGTATCTTGTTCAATAAGAGTTAAAATAGCATTTACAATATCACCGGCAAATGTCCATTCTTTTTTTACTGATATATCACCTATTTCTATTTTTTTGTTGCTGCCGGCAGCTATACGTTGGGCTGCCATAGCTATTTTTTTACTCATGTGCCTTTCCGGTCGCATGGGGCTTTCATGATTAAAAAAATAGCCGAAATACACTTTTATACCAATAGAACGATAATATCTTGCCGCATAAACCGACTGTATCCTGCTTACAGAATAAGGACTTGATGCCTCAAATATATCTGTTTCTTTTATTGGCTGCCCTTTATTTACAAACTGCAAACCGCTGCCCGAAAGAAAAACTTTAGTATGTGGTGAATATTGTTTTACTGCTTCTAAGATATTAAAGGTGCCTGTACTTATTGCCGCATGGTTATCAAATAATGCTTCGTGGCGAGTAGTAGAGTTGGCAGCCAAATGAAAAATATAATTAGGCAAATTACTTTTTACAATTGTATTTACCTCTTCATAATTTGCAACATCTGCATGTAGCCAATTGCCACCACGGGAAACACCAACAACACTTATGCCTTTTTGTTTCAATAATTCATTTAAGTAATACCCGTCTTGCCCATTGGCACCAAAAATTACGGCTGTTTTCATTTAAATTTATAAATATGCCCTACAGGCAATTGAATTTAGGGTGTAAATTAAATAGATTTTTTAATAGCAATTGTAAATAGACAGTTTTTTGTATAAAGCTGCACTCACTATCACATAAAAAAAACAAATTTCGGCAAATTTTAAATAGAATCTAAATTTAAAAATAATTTGTTGCATACTTTTGAATAGTTGCATAGAATTTATTAAAAAATAATAACGTATAGTTATGCCGATTATTCGAAATGGCAAATTGAAGAAAGAATGGAGCCTATTAAAGGGGAAATTTTTGCCATGAGTACCCCTTCTCGTATTCATCAAAAATTATCCGGATAAATTTATGTTGAATTATATATCTATCAGAAAAACAAAAATTGCGATGTTTACTCAGCTCCATTTGATGTAAGACTGCCTCGGAAATCAAAAAATGATAAAGATATTATTACGGTTTGCAACAGGATATATGTGTGATATGCCATAAAGATTCACTTAATAATAAGCGTGTTTGGGTTCGCCTGAAATTGTAATAGAAATATTATCGCCAAGTGATAGCACGATTGAGCTAAAAAATAAATATGAAATTTATGAAGAGGCTGGAATAAAAGAATATTGGATTGTTTTTCCTAATAACAGAACTTTTTTAGTTTATACTTTAGGAGAAGGTAAATATAAGCCTCCAAAGCTTTTGGTTGCCGGAGATATTTTTACTTCAACAGAACTTAATGGTTTCTTATTATACTTAAATGATATGTTTAATAATATAAACAAATATTTTTTTTTAGTGTGTATTTCTAAATAAATTATTATTTTTCAACAAACCTTTCTGTATTTTTTATTGTCTATTATTAATTACAAATTAAGATTTGCATAGAATCTGAATGCAGAAATAAAAATTAGGTTTTAATGAAGAAAAAACATTACATTTACTTTCAGAATTTTTAAAACAATTTATGATGAAACGCCATTATATATATATATTGTTTTGTTTTTTTATTTTTATTTCAATCAGTGCTTTTGCACAAGCACCTGTTGAGTTTATACAAAATAAGGGACAGTGGGGAGATTGGTATCAATATAAAGCCATAACAAGAGGTGGTGAGGTCTATTTAGAAAATGATGGTTTTAGGTATGCCTTGTGCGATGCTGAAAACCCAAGAAAAATAGACTCTTTCCATGTGGGTTTACTTAAAAATGCTCCATTAATGAAATTTCATGTATATAAAATGACTTTCGAGGGTGCTAAAAAACCTATAATTGAAGGACTAAAATCACAAAAAACGTATTATAATTATTTTATTGGTAATAATCCTGCTAAATGGAAATCTGAAATACATCCAAATCTTGCTATTAATTACAATGGCATTTATGAGGGCATTGATATGCATTTGTCGTCAGACAATGGTATGCTTGTGTACGAATTTATTGTGCAACCCAATGCAAGTACAACACAAATAAAATTGAATTTTGACGGACCGGATAAAATGTATCTTAAAGATGGTGATTTGGTAATTAACACATCAGTAGGCCAAATGAAGGAAATGAAACCCTATGCTTACCAAAATATTAAGGATACTAAAGTGCAAGTACGTTGCAACTATGTTTTACAAAATAATAAAGTAAGCTTTTCTTTTCCCGATGATTACGACCATAGCCAACTCTTAGTAATAGACCCTACCGTTGTTTTTTGCAGCTTTACCGGCTCTACTGCCGACAATTGGGGCTTTACTGCCACTTACGATAAATATGGTAATTTCTATGCAGGTGGGCTTGTAAATGCATTAACTTCAGGTACTTCTTTCCCGGTAACTCCTGGTGCTTATCAAGGTACTTTCGGAGGTGGGCAAGGTGGTTCTGCAATAGAATATGCTGCCGACTTGGGTATTATGAAATTTAACCCATCGGGTACTACACGTATTTGGGCAACTTATATTGGTGGTAGTTGCAACGAAAGACCACACAGTATGATTGTAGATACCGGCGACAATTTAATAATTGCCGGCAGAACACATTCGCAAGACTATCCGGTAACACCGGGTGCATTCCAAACCACAAATGGTGGCGGTTGGGATATTATTGTTACAAAGCTAAACGCAGCAGGCAGTGCTCTTGTTGGTTCAACCTATATAGGTGGTAGCGGCGATGACGGTATTAATTTTGACTCTACTGAGGTAGGTTATGGGCATTTGAAATTTAATTATGGAGATGATGCACGAAGCGAAGTACAGGTAGATAATATAGGTAATATATATGTAACGGGTAGCACCAGTTCAACCAATTTTCCAACAACATCATCTGCAATAGCTACTACATTAGCAGGTTTGCAAGACGGTGTTGTTTTTAAAATGAACAGTAATCTTACATCTTTAATTTGGAGCACTTATTTACATGGTTCCGGTGATGATGCCGGTTATGTACTTGCTTTTAATAATAGCCAGACCTCACTTTATGTAGCAGGTGGTACAAGTAGCCCCGATTTTCCGGTTACACCCGGCTCTTGGCATTCAACTTACGGTGGCGATTCTGCCGATGGTTTTATACTTAAATTTAAAAATAGCCCTCCTTACAATGTTCAGAAAGGTACCTTTGTAGGTACATCTCATTACGACCAAGTATATGGTATTCAGGTTGACAATTCAGATAATGTATATGTTATGGGTCAATCAATTGGTGGTGCATTTCCGGTTACGGCAGGTGTTTATTCCAATCCGTCATCAAGCCAATTTGTAATGAAGATGGATAGTAACCTCACAACCGACCTTATTTCAACCGTGTATGGTTCCGGCGACCCTCTACATACCAATATTTCTCCGGTTGCTTTTTTAGTTGATACTTGCGAGAATGTATATATCTCAGGGTGGGGTGGTAACTTAACATTAGCAAGTACGCACTCCGGTTTTTGCACGGGAATGCCTACAACTACTGATGCTTACCAATCTGTTACAGATGGTGCCGATTTTTACTTTATTGTTTTTGCACCTAATATGACTTCATTAAGGTATGCTACTTTTTATGGTAGAAATACAGGTACTACTTATTGGGAAGGCGAGCATGTGGACGGTGGAACAAGCCGCTTTGATAAACATGGTATAATATACCAAGCAATATGTGCCAATTGTGGTGGACCTTCAAGTACTCCTTTCCCTACTACGGCAGGTAGCTGGGCAACAGTAGATGCAAGTGATAATTGTAATGAAGCTGCCTTAAAAATAGCCTTTAATATAGGCCCCGTAACTGTAAATATTGTAGCAGGACCTACTACAAGTGGTTGTGCTCCGCTAACGGTTAATTTCACCAATTTAACCACCAACGGCTTAAATTTTGTTTGGAATTATGGGGATGGTAGCCCTATTGACACCTCTTTTGCTCCCTCTCATACTTTCACTTCGGCTGGTGTTTATACAGTAACGGTATCAGCATCTAATTCTAATGCTTGTTTTAGAACAAATGATACAGAACGTATTGTTATTACTGTTGATACCGGCAGCATTTACCCTAATTTTACTTATATTGTAAATGATAGTTGTGGCCCTTATACGGCTACATTTACCAATACTTCGGTTTATGGTTCTGAGCCGGGTGCTACTACTATAACCACTTTTCATTGGGACTTTGGCGATGGTAGTACCTATACAGGCACTACACCACCAATGCATACCTACCCATCAACAGGCTCTTATACGGTAACACTTTCTATGGCAGACACTACTGCTTGTATTTCACCTGTTACCATTACTAAAGTTGTTACATTTACAGGTTTTAGAATATCTGCCAATTTTACCATTCCCGACTCTATTTGTTTGGGTCTTCCTATAACCCCAATAGCAAGCATCAGTAATGCAACAACCATAAACTGGACTTTTGGCGATACAAGCAGTTCATCGTCTTCAATTACGAATCCAAGCTATACCTATACTACTGTTGGTACTTATACCGTTTCATTAATAATAGCCAATCCATTGTCTTGTAATGGTGCCGATACTGCACATGCTGTAATTAAAGTATTACCTGTGCCTACTGCCAATTTTACATTTACCCCAATTACTGCTACTGCCAATACGCCTACTACTTATACCAATTTGTCTGTAAATGCTACACGTTACCTTTGGGACTTTGGCGACAATACGACTACTACCGAAACAGACCCTGTACATCAATTTAATTATACAGGTGTATTTAAAACATGTTTAACAGCTTATAATTCTTATAACTGTCCGTCTATATTATGTAAAGAAGTGCCATCTGAAGTTATTCCCATTATCGGGTTACCTACCGGTTTCAGCCCTAACGGAGACGGAGAAAATGATGTTCTTTATGTTCGGGGGGCAGCAATTAAAACCCTCGACTTGAAAATATATAACAGATGGGGACAAATGGTTTTTGAAACCACATCGCAAACTAAGGGATGGGACGGTACATTTAATGGACAACCTCAACCTATGGAAGCGTATGCTTATGTGTTGAATGTATCTTTTATTGACGGTTCTGCAAAATTATTAAAGGGAAATATTACTTTATTGAGATAAGCTCATGGATTTGAAACGACTATATATATATATTGTATTTATATTATTTGCAACTATACCTAATTCGTATGGACAGAGTATTCATTTTTCGCAGTATTATAATGCACCTCTGTTAGAAAATCCTGCCAATACTGCACTTATGTCTGAATCGGATTATAGATTGGGCTTAAATTTTCGGAATCAATGGGCTGCCGTTCCTGTGCCTTACAATACATTTTCGGGTTTTACAGATTTTAAAGTAGGTGGTAACCGAGATAATACAAAAAATAATTGGTTAGGTATCGGTTTTTCTGTTTTTAACGACAAAGCAGGTGATGGCAATTTGTCATTATTGCAAATTCAAGGTTCACTTGCCTATCACTTGCAGTTAAGTGAATTTACGATGATTTCCGTAGGGTTTTCAGGAGCAAAAGTGAGCAGGAGTGTAAACTACGATATGCTTATTTTTGATGCACAATGGGACGGGGCAACATTCGACCGAACATTGCCTACCGGTGAAAAAGTAGGCGTAGTGCAAACAAGTTATAGCACAATAGGCTCGGGAATTAATTTTGCTTGGTTTCCAAATGAGTTTGTATATATAAAATTGGGTGGGGGAGTAGCCAATATTAACCAACCCACAGAAAGCTTTTATGCTGGAACAAATAAAATAAATTACCGCCCAACAGGAAATTTGGACATGTTATTTAATTTAGGTCCGGTTGTAACCCTTAATCCTTCAATATTTTATGCAACGCAAAATGCTGCTACCGAAATAATTGCTGGCTCTTTGGTAAGAACAAACCTTAGTGGTGAACATGATGAAAAACTAACGCAATTAATTTTAGGTGGCTATATGCGTATGGGCGACGCCGTTATCGGTGTAGCAGGCTTTCAATGGGGCAATGTACAATTTATGGCAAATTATGACTTCACTATCTCTACTTTAGCACCCTATAATGCGGCTTATGGGGCATTAGAAATGTCGCTTATCTATACAGGTATATATGGTAAATCAAGAGATAAGGTTAAAAAGTCTTTAATTTGCCCGCGTTTTTAATCTCATTTGTAACATCTTTTTAACAAAATATTTTATTATTTTTAATAACAGAAAAATAAACAGGCATTAAATTTGATGTAATAACTAATGTATGGAAAAAGAAAAAAATAAAGTATTACTCGTAGAAGACGATACCAATTTCGGACAAGTATTAAGAAACTATTTGGAACTGCATGACTATGTAGTTGAATTGGTACGCGATGGTATTTTGGGACTCGCTGCTTTTCGCCGCGAAAAATTTGATGTATGTCTGCTTGATGTAATGATGCCCAATATGGACGGTTTTACTCTTGCAGAAGAAATCAGAAACGTGGACCCCGATGTACCTTTAATATTTCTTTCGGCTAAAAGCATGAAAGAAGATATTTTGAAAGGCTATAAATTAGGTGCCGATGACTATATCACCAAGCCTTTTGATAGCGATGTGCTCTTGTCTAAAATAAGAGCTATCTTAAAACGTAATCAGGAATTACACGAAAAACAACACTCGCAAGTAGAGTTTATTGTTGGCTCTTACCACTTTAACAGTAAATTACGTATTCTTAAAAATGGTGTAACAGCACAAACATTATCGCCAAAAGAAAACGAACTTTTATTAATGTTATGTGA
>CAIYTT010000179.1 GCA_903929195.1 uncultured Bacteroidota bacterium | reverse complement strand
TTATTAATACAAAAGTAAGCAAAGTTTTCAATTATACAAATATTCATTTATTATATCAAATAGTATTGGTCAAAAATATATTCAGCAACCACTAAATGGTTTGCATGCAAACGTGAATATCAATATGTTGCCCAATAGATTGTATTATATAAAATTGATTAGCAAAGAGGGTAGTTGGGTAAGTAAGTTGATAAAAATATAGCTTGTGAAGTAGCCTCTATTTTCTCTACTTATATAAAATGGATGCACATAAAATGAACTAATACCATTTTGTTTAAAATTTTAGTAATGAGAGGCTCAAAAAAAAGAGCTAAATACACTTTATTTTCTTGCCCCATACATTTATCTCAACGACATTTTTATGTATCTTTACATTTAATAAGAATTAACAAAACTATGGTAGCGCAATACACTTATGATGCAAGTGGTAATCCGATTGGGGTTTTTATTCCAATAAATGATTGGAATCGTATTGCTGAAAAATATCCCGAAATTGAGGATGTACCGGAGTGGGAAAAAAAATTAATAGACCAAAGACTTGACTTTATTCAAAAACATCCCGAGCAATTAATACCAATAGAAGATTTTTTGGCTGAATTGGATACAGATGATGAAGTATAAATACCACATCATTCCCCCGGCAAGAGAAGAATTTAGATTAGCTCGTGAATGGTATAAGCAGCAACAAATATCCGGCTTAAGCAATAGGTTTGCTCAATCAGTTAAAGATTGCATTATTTTAATATTGCAAAATCCATTTGTATATGCAGTTCGTTACAAAAACATAAGAATAGCACACACTTATAAATTTCCATATTCAATCCATTTTTACCTTGAAAATGACAATATAATCATTACTGCAATCATTTTTCAAGGCAGAAACCCCTTAATTGCACAAGGTAGAATAGGATAAGTTCAATTACTATTATCTGAAAATAGTTTGAAATACTTTGAAATACTTTACTGAATATATCTAATAAATGGTAATTTGGTAAGTGAGTTTACAAAAATGTAATTTGTAAAAGAATATCTATTTTCTTTACTTGTGCAAAAAAGCGCACATAAAATGAACTAATGTCATCTAAAATGGTTTAAAATTTTAGCAATGAGGCTCACAAAAAGAGAGCTAAATACACTTTATTTTCTTCGCTCCATACATTTATCTCAACGACATTTTTATGTATCTTTACATTTAAGAAATAGTAGTATGCCTGAAGTACTAAATAAAGATAAAATAATTGAAACCCTTGCCACTCATAAAGAGCAATTGGCAGACTATGGTGTAATTCAAATTGGATTATTTGGTTCATTTGTTCAAAATAGGGCAAATGAAAGCAGCGATATAGATTTACTTGTAGATATAATTAAAGAAAAAAAGACCTTCCGTAATTTTATGAATCTGAATTATTACCTTGAAGATTTGTTTGCAAGAAAAGTTGATTTGATAACAATACAATCATTAAGCCCTTATATTGGGCCACATATTTTAAAAACTGTACAATATGTATAGTTCACAAGTAGAATTTTTGCGACATATTCTTGATGAGTGCATGTATTTGCAAAAGGAATCAATTGAAAATAATTTTGAAGATTTTATTAATAATGAGCGACTTATAAGAGCAGTTTGCAGAAGCTTAGAAATTATTGGTGAAGCATGTAGTAAACTCAGTCCGGATTTTAAATCTGTATATCCCTTCATTTAATGGAGAGCAATGATTGATATGAGAAATAAAATTATTCACTTCTATTTTGGTATTGATTATGATGTTGTATGGGATACTGTAATAACAGACATTCCTGTTTTGGAAAAGGACATAATTGTAATTTTGGAAGGTTTAATTAAGCTATAAACCTTTATACATAAATCATTCGTCTTTGTTTTTCAGACAACAAAGAATGGGAATTTTAGTGGTGCAAATAAAACAAAAGAATAGTATAATTTGTAAGTTTATGATAACCAATTTATTATAGCACAATGCGTTACCATTATTAAAAGATAAATTTAATAGGTTGAAAAAAAAATTATCATTCTGACCAATAAACCCTTTTTAGCTAAGATTTTTTTTATAGGCATAACGAATTTAAACTTTTTAATTTGCCTTGAGTTTTATTAGTAAGCACACAAAATGAGATTGTAGAGTGGGATATAATATTGTAAACACTATTTCGCTCTGTTTCTTCGCACTGCATATTGCTTTTAAGGTCAAACAAATCTTTGCTTACCAATAAGCTTGGTATTGTTTTCTAACAAATTCTCGTTGATATAAGCCTTCAATTCTTCAAAAGTCATGTTTTGAGTTTTAACACTATCTTATTCCTCTTTTCACGCATCATTTTAACAGCGTCAAATATTTTTTATTTATCTCCTCTATTACGAGATTATCCCACTATTTATTTGTAATCACCAACTTCCCGCTCCAATTTCCATTATTACTATTTGCATTTAATAAATAAATACCCGCAGGCACATTTAGTTCAATATGAATGGTTTGGTTGGTTGTGCTAGAAAATTCTTTTATTTTTTCGCCTAAAATATTGCTAATCATCAATTTTACCTCGCTCTTGTCGGTAGTGTTTATATTTACACTAAAGTGTCCGTTCGATGGGTTTGGGTTGATTTTCATTTCAGTTATAGGCTTGTCTAACTGTTCTGCCAAAACATTGTAGCTAATGTAGCGAATTCTGTTGTTGTATCGGTCAGCAATATAACAATTGTTATAAGCATCAAGACAAACTCCTTGTGGTGCATTCAGTTTAACCATATAACAAAGCCCATCACCGTTAAAACCTGCCGTATCTTGACCGGCAACTGTTTTGATGATACCGGTTGTTGCTATTACTCTCATCCTATTATTACCTTTATCACTTATAAAAATCTTTCCGCTGCTAGTTATAGCAATGCCGGAAGGATTATTAAATTGTGCTGATATAGCAGGTCCCCCGTCTCCTGAAAAGCCGGGAACTGTTGACGAACCGGCAATAGTAGTTATTGTATCGCTTGTTGTGCTTACTTTTCTTAAACAATTGTTTCCACCGTCGGTAAAGTAAATATTGCCTGTTGCATCCATAGCTATTGATGTCGGGTTGTTTAATTTGGCAGCTGAAGCAGGGCCGCCATCGCCACTAAAGCCGGCAACAGTAGGTGTACCAACAATTGTATTGATAATACCTGTTGTAATATCAACTTTACGGATACAAGAATTTCCACCATCGGCAATATAAATGTTACCTGCGGCATCAAAACAAAAATTGGCAGTATTGCTAATTTGTGCGGCACTTGCAGGGCCACCATCACCACTATATCCCGGACCTAAAATTTTACTACCTGCAATTGTAGTTATGGTATCGCTGGTAGTACTTACTTTTCGCAGACAAGAGTTACCCGAGTCGCAAAATACAATATCCCCTGTTGGACTAATGGCAATATTTATTGGATTAAACATTAGAGCCACCGATGCAGGACCACCATCACCACTATAACCTTTAACAGTAGCATTGCCGGCAATTGTAGTAATTGTATCGCTTGTGGTACTTACTTTGCGTAAACAAGAATTTCCACCGTCTGCAATGTAAATATTGCCAAACGCATCTAATGCAACCCCTGCCGAATTATTGAGTTCAGCATTCGTGGCAGGGCCACCATCACCACTGTAAGCAATTACCCCATTGCCGGCAATTGTTGTAATTACAGGAGTCTGTGCTTTTGCAGCATTTACCGAAATAAATAAAATACAAACTAAAAATTGTAGGTTTATTTTCATAAATCGAATTTAGGTAAATGTAGGGGAATTTTTTGAACTATTAGGAATTACATTTTTTAATAACAAATTGATTATAAATAAATATTTTATGTGTCTGAATTGAAAAAATATTAAGCAACCACAAAGTACATTTTGAGCATTCCTTTGTTTTTTGCTTCAATCTCGCCGCGGTATGTACATTCAATTTTGTGTTTTACGAGCAAATAAGTAGCTTCTGAAATATTGATTTTTCCCGGCAAGCTGTTTTGCTCCATACGGGCTGCTGTATTTACGGTATCGCCCCAAATGTCGTAAGCGAATTTTTTTACACCAACAATACCTGCTACTACGTTGCCGGTATGGATGCCAATGCGGATGTCGAAAGATAGCTCACCCATTAATTGCCTGCGTTCGTAAATAAACCTTTTTATGTCTATGGCAGCATTTACAATATCTAAGGCGTGGTTGGGGTTAGCAAGTGGCAAGCCGGATATTGCCATATAGGCATCACCAATTGTTTTAATTTTTTCGATATTGTATTTTGCTGTAATTTCATCAAATGCTTTAAAGCAGGTATGCAATTCGGCAACCAATTGTTGCGGGTTCATAGAACCGGCAATTTTGGTAAAACCCACAAAATCGGTAAAAAGTACGGTTACATTATCAAAATATTTTGCTTCTGCACTACCTGTTTCTTTTAGTTCTTCGGCAACTTCAGCAGGTAAAATATTTAGTAATAGGTCATCGGATTTTTGTTTCTCAACAGCCAATAATTTATTAGACTTTTTCTGAAATCTATAATTCCTGTAAATAAAATATATAATAATAAAAAGAACGATAAAGCCGGCAAGTATTGTTAAAGACTTTATTCTTTCTTCTCTTTTTTGGAATGCATTAATTTTTTCTTTTAACTCCTTTTCTCTTTTTGTTTCCAGACTCGCAATTTTCTGATTGTTTGAGGCAGAAAAAACAGAATCTTTAAGTGTAGTATATAGTTTTAGGTTCTCGTAAGCTTTGGTAGAATTACCTGTTAACTGATAGGCTTCAGATAGTGCAAAGCTAAAATCTATGAGGTTGGTAATATCTCCGGTTTCACGGCTTAATTTAATTCCATTACTCAAATTATTAATGGCTTTATTAATATTTGTTACTTTATCGGAAGAAACTAAAGTGTCTGCATCTATTTTATGTAAAGTGTCTTTTGCAATAGCGAGATAGCATTTACCCATGCTACCGATATTTGTGCCTATCCCATCTTTATCTCCATATAATTCATAAATATTCATTGCCCTGTTATAATAAGAAAGGGCTTGAGAAAAATTATTTTGGTCTTTAAAATTATCACCCAGATTGCCGAATATTTCTGCAACAGCATGTGAATTTCCGAGTTCTACATTAATAGTAATTGCTTTAGTATAATATTCAAACGAATTTGTGTAGTTTTTTTGATATGCATATACAGTACCTATGCCATTAAAGGTATTGGCAAGTCCTTGTTTTTTTCCTGTTTTTTCGTAAATGGGTATCGCTTTCGTAAAGTATTCTAATGCTTTGTCATAATTAGTCTGATTTAAATAAATAGTTCCGATATTACTTAGAACAGTGCCTGTATATTCAAACTTAATGTCATATTTTTCAAATTGTTTTAATGCAACAAAAAGATATTCTAATGCCTTTGGGTAATCTGCTTTTTCTTCGTAGTTGATACCTAAAGAATTGTTGGCGTTCCCGATTAATATATCAAGATTTAGTTTTTGAGACAAATCAAGGCATTGTAACCCATATTTAATGCCCTCATCAGGATTAATAGACTTGAAATTATAAGACAATGCATATAAAACTAAAGCCTTTGTTTTATCTTCTTTAATATTGGGTAATGCGTTTATTAGCGAATCAATCTTTTTTCGACCTTGAAGCTGGGCAGAAGCAACCAATGGTATGCATAAAAAAAATGAAATAACAACTATAGCTTGTAAATGCTTCACGTAAATATTGAAAAAATGAATGAGAAATATTTTTTTATGCAAATGTAAGTATCATTGAGATATTTATTTTTTATTTGTGAACAATATTTTAAATGATACATGTTTTTGGGTTTATATACAAAAGGAATTTTTATAAAAATTACGCATAAAAAATTTTCATCCAATCCTATGGTTGAGAATTTTAGTAATCATTTTTATTGTTTTTGGGTGCTTTACTGTATAAATTGCCTTTTCTTCCGTTGTGGTTTCAGATATTAATTAATTTTTATTTGTTTTCTTCGGGTCTATAAACTAAAGTAACTTCTTTGGTAAGTTTTATTTTGCCTGTCTCGCCGCCACCAATGCCATAAATGGAAGATTCACTTCGTCCTTCTGTAAGTTTACCTTCATTGAAAGACACAAATTTGATAGATTTCATGCCCAATTCATTAGCTACTTCGTTGGCTTTTTTTCTGCCATTACGAATAGCGCCAGCAAGTAATAACTGATTTATTGCTTCTTTATCAACTAAACTATCAGATAATTGTCCATTGCAACGAATCACTTTATATTCCTTTTCGGCTAAAGTGGTTTTTATAGTTGCGATATTGTTTACACTAAATGAGCGGAAATTGATGCTAAGATTATAGTTATGCTTTTTTTGAGCGGTGTTGTACTCATTATTCATTACAGAAGTAAGTATTATTTTTGAAGTATCTATTCCGTTTTTGCTTAACATTTGTTTTATAAGTTTATTTTGAGCATACATAGTCGCATCATCATCATTGTCTGACACTTTCATTATATAAAAATCATAATAATTAGGAAGCAATAAAGTATCAGCAATACCGGTTATTTTTATAGTTTCTTTATTGTTATCTTGTGAAAAAACAAAAGAAGAAAAACAACAGCATAGGCAAATAAGAAATAATTGTATGTAATTCATGTATTTATAAATTTTGAAACAAAGGTAACTGATTTTTATTATAAGAGTTTTTTTGTTTTGACGACTTTAATCAGAAATTCATTACAAATGTGTGAAATATTTATTTTCACAATGTGAAAATGTGTTTTTTGCATAAAAACTATAAGTTATGTGTAGATAATTTATAATAAAATCCAATTTTAAATAGAAATAAATATGAAATTTATATTAAATAAAAGCATTGCCTTATAAGTATTTACACATATAATCTATCTACTCGCATTATGTTATTGTGTTTATGATTTTGTTTATTTAGCTTTGCATACAATTCAAATAAAAAATAAAATCAATGAAAACGAAGCTGAAAATTTACATTTTATTATTTGCAATCTGCCTTTTCAATTCATCAATTTGTCGCGCAGCATTTCCTATAAGATATTCAAGTACACAACCAAGTGTTACTATTACAGATGCTAAGAATACTATCTTATTGCCTACTATAGCAAATAACGCAGATATCAATAATATGCAATCTATTAGCAAGAGTATGCAAAAAACACAAGTTGTAGCTCCCGATTTACAGTTAACTCAATTTGCATATATCTTATTGGCAATTTTGGGCTTGGGCTGGTTGGCAATAGGTATTAATGATGAGTTTCTACATTCAAGATGGATATTTGCACTTTTTTTATATCTTCTTTTATATATACCGGGTTTAATCTACACCTTTTTAAGAATGGATAGGTATTATTAATTCTGTTTGGTAGTTTTCAAATTTACGAAACAAAGATAGAATTAGGTAAATTTGTGAATAGCCAATCAAAAAAGTGTTCATTTCCTATTTTCTGTCACTTTTTGAAAGAAACAAAAAAGATTATAGCTGAAATAGCACCGGCAGCAACATAGAAATAGGTTGTTGGGTTAGCGTTTTATCATCTTATCTTTAAGTATGGTATTCAGAACGGTATCTCTTAGATTCTGGCTAATAGTGATATTCGTGTTGCCTATTTTTAGGATATTACCCTATAGCTCCATGTCTTTCAGGAATTTTTTTTCTTCACCTGTCATATTAACTGTAGTTTGTGAAGGTTAATATTTTGTATTAGATATGGATTTTTAAGAGTTTTTTCTGTAACCAAATCAACGTTTTTATGCAACAACAATTCAAGTTCTTCTGCAAGTGCAAAATAATTGTCAGAATAGGTAACGAAATTCATTTCGTCTGGAAACTTGATAATAAAATCAGCATCAATGTTGTCGTTCATGGTATCTTTTGCCGCACTTCCAAAAAGATAAGCACGTTCCACCCCATAAGCTAACATCAGCTTTTTTATTTGTGGTAGGAATTGTTCTACTAATTTTTCCATTTCTGCTAATTTTTATAGCGGAGTGAAAAAAAGCGGAGTCCGTTCCACGCTCTCACGCATACCGCACCCCGCTCTCATTTTAGTGAGCCTCACTGACAAAATTCTCGAACCAGTTTAAAGATTTTTGCAATAGAGTATATCTGTTGAAAAATCTTTTTGGATAAAAAATTGTCGCCCTGGAATATCCGTTTTTGTGAATTATTTATTGCTAACTTTGCATTATGAAAACTGTTACATTAACATTGCCGGATAATCTAGACATGGATGAAAGGGAAATTGTTATGTCTCTTGCAACAAAGCTATATGAAGATGGTAAACTATCGCTGGGGCAGGCTGCAGAACTGGTAGGGCTTACTAAACGAACTTTTATGGAGTTACTTGGCAAATATGGCGTTTCCATTTTCAATTACCCTACCTCAGACTTATCGAAAGATGTACACAATGCCTGAAACAATAATTTCTGATACAAGTTGTTTGATTCTTCTTAGTAATATTGGCGAACTTTACCTGCTTCAAAAATTATATCATAATATTATTACTACGATTGAAGTAGCAAATGAATTCGGGCAAACTTTGCCGGATTGGATTACAATAAAAGCCTCAACTAATTGGCATTACCAACAAATTCTTGAGCTTCAAGTTGATAAAGGTGAAGCGAGTGCAATTGCTTTGGCAATAGAATTTATTGATTGCATCCTGATAGTTGATGATTACAAAGCAAGAAGAGTAGCAGCAAATCTGGGAATAAAAATAACAGGAACGATAGGTATAATTATTAAAGCGAAGTTGAATGGAATAATACCGTCAATAAAGCCATTTTTTGAAAAAATTAAAAAAACCGATTTTCGTTTATCAGAAGAAATCATCCGGCTGGCATACCTGGAAGCAGGTGAACAATTTTAAAAACCGGAAACTTGGTTCGATAATTCAATCGGGATAAAAAATAAAAGCCGCTACTGTAGCGGCTTTCAAAAAGTGTGAACCGGATTGACATTTTATCGAACCAATTTAAAGATTTTTGTTATGCCGTTTATCCCTTGAAGGAATGGTTTGGAATGTGAATGAACTAAATGGGATAACTTGGGAAATACCGGATTGCCGACCTTTCTTAAAATGGTTCGAGGTGGGAGTATGATTTTTCGTAGCTTTCATTAAATGCTAAAATTTTAGACCTCTTAATAATGCAAAAAAGCAAAACAGATACGAGAGTTTTTATTTCTCCGGATGCGAAATTTAGTTTAACACTGCCTCAATATTGGGAGGAATATGACGATGGAGAGGAAAGTACGTTTGCCTTTTTCAACAGTAACTCGTGGACAGGGAATTTTCGTATAACACCCTTATACTGGACGCAGCATACCGACAACAAAACAAACAAATGCCTTGAATTCATTGAAGAAGAGATGGGCACAGAGCCACATGCCCAAAGAATGATTTTTGGAGACTTTGACTGCGCACACTGCAGCAAAACGCAACAAACGTTAGCAAAACGTGTGCTAACGTCAATTATATTCATCAAACGTGAGGTAAGTGTATGGAATGGATGATTAGGGCAGGTGTGGGATAGTTGTATCCATTAAAACACACTGAACTGATTTTTTGGCGTATTGATTACGTAGTGATTACCTATTGATTACGTAATGATTACCGAGTGAATATGCAGTGATTACCGAGTGAATACGTAGTGATTACTGAGTGAAAACATAGGGATTACTGTATGAATACCCAGTGAAATGGGATTAATAGGCAAGTACAGATATATTTTTGATGATTTTGGTCATTTATTGAACCAAAATCATTTTTTTTCAAAAAGAATTATTGAATTTCCTTTTTTGTTAGTAATTTTCCCGCTTTTATCGGTTGCTTTTGTATTTTGAATAAATGGGACGATTTAATTTCTATAATTATTGGTGGATTAAAGCAATTATCCACAAGTGATTTCTATATCACAATAATTGCAGCCTTTTTGTTTTCTATCCTCTGTTTTTTCTTTTGTAACTATTATAGTAAACTTTGGAACAAATCTTTTCGTACATCTTTTACTCATAAGTTATTGAGTGGATTTGCTTCTTTTTTTACTTTTTTATTTTTTATTTCTTTCATTTCGTTTTCTAATTTAAGTGTAGTGGTAAAAAATACAATAAATAATTGGGCTAATGAATTAGAAAAAAATGGAGAATGGGCGCACAAAATATCATCAAAAGCCTATTATAAAATTAAAGAAAGCGGATTGGAAGATTTTTCTAATTTTCCTGAACCAACGCCAAATAATTGTGCAATTCCAATATCTAAACCTGAATCTCGGGAGCTTACAGCAAAAATATTTTCTGATGAAGCTTGTCTTAATTTTAATAGCTTACACCCTTTTATTGCCAAATTAATCAATACAGAAGCAGGTATTCCGACAAAAACAGTCAAAGATGATATTAATAGATTTTTTTTAGATAAAAATAATCATACTTATCTTATTAATGACGCTGTTAATTTGGTAGCCAAAACAATTATGGACGAATTAATTATTCAAGTACCACGAATCGTATTTGTATCAAAAATCATACTTATTATTGCATTTTTAATTATTCAATCAATTCCTTTTGGACTAATAGGGTTAGCGGCATATAGGAACTTAAAAATTACATCATAGAACAATGGACAATCATTTAATAATAGGGTTAGGTGGAACAGGTGGCAAGATAATTCGGTCTCTTCGTAAAACTATTTTTCAAGACTTCAAAAAAAACAAACCTGACGAAGTCAATATAGGGTATTTATATATGGATACTTCTGATGAGATGATGGCTATGGATGACCCTTCTTGGAAAGTTTTAGGGACGAGTGTCCAATTAGACGAAGGAAGTAAAGTTTTTATCCAACCGAGTGGTTTATTAGAGGTTATCAATAATGTTAAGCAATATCCCGGTATTAAAGATTGGATTGGAAACATTAATGATTGGACAGAATATCTTAATTCCACATCTGGATTAAGTACCGCTGGTGGTCAAAGAAGGAGGCTTGGTCGTTTTATTTTAGCTTCAAATGCTGCAAAATTCAATAATTCCTTAATTGCACAAGTTTCACAAATTCAGAAATTATCTGGTCAAGCAGATGTAATTTTTCATGTATGTAGCGGATTAGCAGGGGGAACAGGTGCAGGCACAATTATTGACATACTTGCCCAAATCAGAAAAAATTTCAAACCATCGCAAATAACTTCATTTAAAATAATATTGTATTTATTTTTACCTGAAGAACATCCTAAACAAGATAGAGACTCTGGATATTACCATGCAAACGGATATGCGGCTCTTTCTGAATTAAATGCGTATGGTATTGGTTCGTATTTACCCTATGATATTTCTGCAAACTCAAATAATTCTGACAATAGGTTTGTAAAAATTGATGACCCATATAATGGGGCATATTTATTTTCGAACATAAATGAAAATGGCAATAAAGTTGATATTGATTCAGAGCTACCTAATATTATTTCAGATTTCCTTTATCAAAAATTAATATCAATAAAGGATATGAATTGGAAAAGGGATAAACTTGGAAGGCAAGAAAATAATGAAAATTTAGATTCTTCACCGGAACAATCAGCTTTAAGCCCCACCCCTGAAAGGTCAATTCGTTTTTTATCTTTTGGAGTAAAAAGAATTGCTATTCCTGAAGATGAAATTAGAGAATACATTACATATAATTACGCAAGTCAGGCTATATTACAACTGCGGTATAATAATTGGACAGACGAAACAGGTTTTAGAAATGAACAAGTCAATCAAAATTTTTCTGAACTTGTTAGAAATAAAGATGTACAAAATAAGTGGTCAATTACTGATGAACATTTTAAATTGTCAGTACCAATAATTAATGATAGTGTTACAAAAAGATGGAAAACAATTGGCGATACTTGGGATATGATTGTAACTGAATTTAAACAACAAGCAAAAGAAAAAAAAGATGGAAATTTTTTGGATGAGCTAAAAAAATTGTGCAATAAATTTTATAATGAAATGTATCGAGGTACGAATATGGGTGTAAGAAATTTCTATGATGCAAAAAATAAAGACAAAAAAGATATCGCAAAAGAAATAGTAAACAAAATTGAAAAAGAACTTTTTGATGAATGGAAAAATGGAGTAAAATCTGTCTTTGATATTAAACGATTAATAGATACTTTAATGGAAAATATTCAAGAAAGGTATTCAAAAATTGATGATGATATTGTTAGGAAACAACAGGCAGAAGAAAAAGCACAGGCTTCAATAACTGAAAATGATAAAACTTGGGCAAAACTTGGAACGCTTTCAAGTATTTTTGGGAAAAAAGATAAATTATTAGATGCACAAGCTGTTCTTTACAAAGAATTTTATATTTACAAAACACAAATAGAAGGGCTGACTTTCTCTAAAGTATTAATTAGTGAATTAATTGAACAATTAAATGGTTTAAAATCACAAATTGATAAAACGAACCAAACCCTTGATGCTGCATTAAAAGAATTTGATAAAAGAATCAATGAAAGATGTTGTGATGATGGATATAAAAATAAAGATTTCAAACAACAAGTTATTAGATTTTATGACCCAGAAAAAGTAAAAATTATCACCAAACGATTCATTAGGGACAAAAAGGAACAAGGTACTCAAACTTCTAATGTAAGAAAATCAATAACAAATAAATTAGGTGACCAACTAAATTTTTCATTGTTCAATGAACGTATTTCGATTGCAGTGTTGCAAAATATTCTTGAAAATGCCTGCGACCAAAATGCAAAAAATGCAGAATCGTCTTTAAGTCCAAAAGAGAGACTATTTGATATTGGAATAGTAGGAAAATTAAAAGAGAGATTTGATAATAACTATGATGAATTAAAAAAATACATAAAAGAAATAGTAGATTATTCTGGTTGCTTTTTGACATTTGACCAAAATGAAATGACAAAAAGTGGGGATGGTATTAAACCTCCTCCTATAAAAATTAAAACTTTCACCATTGTGATTCCTGCTGCATCAGATAATCAAGAATTTCTAAACAATCTTGAAAAGGCATTTCGTGAAACTACTCCTGCCGGAATAATTCCTGATTTTGTATATACTACATCAAATAAATTTGAAATTGTTGTGTTATCGTTAGTTAATGGTTTTCCTTTAAGGTATGTTCAATTAGTAGGGATATTAAAAGAGAAATATTTTCAAAGAATTGGAAAAGAGGATGGACAAAAAGCCAAAATGTTTTTACACACCGAAGGTGATGGCACCAGTTTACCAAAATTATTTATCCCTACTCAAAGGGAAATGGAAGTTGATTTGAAAAAGATAAAAGAAAACTCAATAAAATATATCATATTGGCACAAGCAATAGGTCTGATTCAGGAAAAAGAAGATAATTTTGGTTATTCGAAATTAGCCTTTGTTCAACCGGATAGATACGGTGATTTAGCCCCGCAATTTTTTATGGGGACTAAAATATCCGATTGTTTTGATACAATAGATAGGCAAAGTTTTGCGGTTTTAGAAAATATTTTATTACCAAAGTTAGAATCAGAATTTAAAATAAAATCAAAGAAAGAAGAACTTCAAAATAAGGTAATTGAAATCGTAAAAAATATTAAAGTTGAGAGAGGTTCGGCAGATTCAGTATATAATTTACATAAACATGCAGCCGATGAAATATTAAATAATTTAAATTAATAT
>CAIYTT010000178.1 GCA_903929195.1 uncultured Bacteroidota bacterium | reverse complement strand
GACAAATAATTGCAGCTAATTCTAATTCAGGTGGTCCATACAGTGCATCGTGGAATAGTGGAGGTGTAAAAGTTGTAACAGTAACACCATATACTGTAGAGGGTTGTAAAGGTAATTTAGTATATGACAGTGTGCATGTAAGAGATTTACCGGATGCAACTTATGGTTGGTTAACTCATAATCAAAGTTTAGGAAGTAATAATGAGTTATGTTCTGATGATACAGTACAGTTTGTAGCTCATACCGACAGTGCAAATTTTGCCTATACATGGGAGCCTGCCCATTTCTTCCGCGAAAACAATGGGCATATCATTTTCGGTATCGTACAAATATCGGGTGATATTACCTTGAATGTAGTTGACCCTTATGGTTGCAAAAATAGTGTATCTAGCTATTTTAAAGTAGATGGCTGTTGCACGGTAACCATGCCGAATGCGTTTTCACCAAACGGAGATGGTAAGAATGACTATTTCAGACCTGTATATGAAGGTTATCACCGCTTCCATATCTTTAGAGTAGAGAACAGATGGGGACAAACAGTGTTTGAATCTACCAATAACAGAATGGAATGGGATGGAACTTATGGTGGTGTACCGCAAGACATAGGAGTATATTACTACTACTTACAGTATGATTGCGGAGACCAAAAAGGAATTATTAAAAGAGGTGATTTTACTTTAGTAAGATAGAAGTGAATAAGTAATAAATTTTCATAACAAAGACCACTGTAATAGGTGGTCTTTGTTTTTTTGATTGTGTACTTACTCCTTTAATGAAATTGTTTATTTATCTTTACACATCAACTCAATATTTTCCAGAGAATAGTATATGTCTAAATCAAATGTAAGACAAACAGAAAATTTAAGTCAGCAGGAGCGGGAATATGAGAATACTATAAGACCGCAGTCTATTGAGGATTTTGCCGGTCAACCGAAGTTAATTGATAATCTACGTATTTTTATAAAGGCTGCTAATTTAAGAGGAGAACCATTAGACCATATTTTGTTTCATGGGCCACCGGGTTTAGGTAAAACAACTTTATCAAGAATTGTAGCAAATGAATTGGGTGTAAGTATAAAAGAAACAAGTGGACCGGTAATTGAAAAACCCGGTGATTTGGCAGGATTATTAACAAGTCTTGAGGCGAGAGATGTATTGTTTATAGATGAGATTCACCGATTAAGTAATGTTGTGGAAGAATATTTATATGCAGCTATGGAAGATTTCAAGATAGATATAATGATTGATTCCGGACCGGCAGCACGTTCTATACAGCTTACCTTAAACCCCTTTACATTAGTTGGTGCTACAACACGAAGCGGTTTACTTACGGCACCCTTGTTATCAAGATTTGGTATTAAATCAAGATTAGAATATTATAGTGCAGAAGTACTACAACGAATTATTTTGCGTGCTTCCGGGGTTTTGCAAGTTAAGTCAACATCGGATGCTGCAATGGAGATTGCAAAGCGTAGTAGAGGCACTCCTCGTATTGCAAATGGTTTATTGAGACGTATGCGAGACTTTGCACAAGTATTGGGGAATGGTGTTATAGATTTGGCAATTGTTGAGCATGGTTTAAGGGCATTAAATGTAGATGAAAGTGGATTAGATGATATGGATAATAAAATATTGGCAACATTAATTGATAAGTTTAAAGGAGGCCCAACAGGCATTAATAATATTGCAACTGCTGTAAGCGAAGAGGCGGGCACAATAGAAGAAGTATATGAACCTTTCTTGATACAAGAAGGTTATATTATGAGAACACCCAGAGGCAGAGAAGCTACCGAAAAAGCATATTTGCATTTAGGCAGAAAGAAAGAGGGCTTATTGTTCTAATATTAATAATTGGATTGCTTTATTGAATAAGAATATATTTTAGATGATTAAATTTGAAAATTTTACTAAGTATTTTAATAAGCGACTAATTCTTTCTATACCGGATTTTGAATTAAATACGGATATATATTGGTTGATGGGTGAAAATGGTGCCGGTAAAACAACCCTGATGAAATCTATTGCTGGATTAATTCCATTTAATGGTGCCATAACTGTAATGGGAATAGATATTAAAAAACAAAGAATTCCGTACCGTTTAATTGTAAATTATGCAGAGGCAGAGCCGCAATATCCTACTTTTTTAACTGGTAATGATTTGATTAATTTGTATGCAGAAACTAAAAATGCTTCTAAAGAACAAATAAATAATTTGGTTGAATTGTTTGGAGTTTCTGCTTTTGCTGATAATAAAATTGGTACATATTCCAGTGGTATGGTAAAGAAATTATCTTTAGTTTTAGGTTTTATGGGTAGTGCTAAATTTATTCTGTTAGATGAACCACTTATTACTTTGGATAAACATTCGGTTGGGATTTTACAAAATTTAATTGAAACCTATTTTCTTTCAGGAGTATCCTTTCTTATCAGTTCGCATCAGGATATTATTTTTAGAGAACATATTGCTGCAAAACAACTTTTAATAAAAGATAACTCATTAATAAAGAGTTGATTTATTTATGAATAAAACACTTTCTAAACTTTTTATAGTAAAGTTTTATCAACTAAATACAGGCTTTTTTCTGTTTATTTTCCTTCTTTTTTTTGGTTTGGTGAATGTGAAAGATGTTATTAATCTTCATTATGCCATAATGTTACAAATTACGAATAAGCCGGTTTTTACAATAATTGCTACTTGTGTTTGCCTTTTATATGCTTTTAAATGTTTATTTTTTGTTTTAAAAACGATTCAGTTACCTGAAAATATTTTTTTATATAATTTACAAGGACTAAATAATTTTAATATATATAAAAAATTCTTTTTTTGTCAGACATCCATTTATTTGCCGGTATTAATTTATTCACTTATTACAGTTTATATTGGTGTATTGCATAATCATATACAATTAGCTGTTTTTTTCTTCTTTGTTCAGGTACTATTGATTGTAGGAAGCGTGCTTATTTATAGTTATAGAATTAATAGTACATGGAAACAATCTTTACTTCCCCAAATTACACTACCGACTGTAAAAAGAAAAAGTTTTCTTTTATATCTCTTTTATTTTTCTGTAAATAATAGAAAAGCTACTTTTTTAACAATAAAAATTTTTTCACTCTTATTGTTACAATTAATG
>CAIYTT010000177.1 GCA_903929195.1 uncultured Bacteroidota bacterium | reverse complement strand
GTGCGAACCAAAAGAAGTTGTTTCGCTGCAATTTTTGCAATTTTAGTCCTTAGCCTCATCGCGATTATAATAAATCCCGGTAATATTCAGTAGGCGGTTTTGTTATTGATTTTTCCTGTAAACTAAATTTTGCAGGTATATAAATAGAATCTAATTCTTCTTTTGTAGTTATAAACTCGTAAGTTGTTTTTCTAAAAGGTTTAGGTTTCGTTATTTCTTCAGGTACATGGTTATTTGTAATTGCTTGTACGGTTTTATCAACCGTTTTTTCTTCAATAGCCGTTTCATCGTCATTTTTCTTAGCTGACTTAGCTTTTTTTTGAATGTTTTTTTGTTCTAAAGGTTTAGGTTCTTCCTGTTGTGGTATCTCTTCGCCAAACAATGTTAAAACACGTGCACTCATTAAGTAGTATTATTTTGTAATTTGTAGATGCTACACTAAAAACAATTGAAATATTTTAATGTAAAGAATACAAAGGTCGTTATTTTTTTGTATCTTATTCTTTATATATCCTTATTTCTTGTAGTAAATAGACATTATCTTTCAGTTTAAAGAGAATGTAAACACCATATTTACTTGTTTTACCCGTAAAAGTACATATTAAATACTTGGTATTATTGTTTGGTGAGCCAGTACCTGCTACTAACCAGTCGTGAGGCTCGTTTTTCTGAAAAAAATCTTTTAATACAATTTCAGCCTGATTGCTGCTATATGTTGATTGGATGTTATTTATACTAATAGGTAGGGTGTGGTCAAAATACTTTACAATATCTTGAATACGGTCTTCTTTTAATGCATTAAATACTTCGTTCACAGGGGAATGTATGTTTTGCCCCCATGATACATTTAGAATGCAACAAGTAGAAAAAAGGGAAAAAAATAGGATGTAAAAAAGTTTCATGAAAATATTCTGAATAAAATTATATTCCAATAAACTAAAGCACAAAAATCAAGCCAAAAATATTATTTCTAAATTTAGAATTGGAATAATTTTCAAAACAAGAATTATAATAAGGATTATAGTAATTTTGTACTGCCAATTTTTCTTACCAAATTAATATATATGAAACGGTTTTTTTATAAGTTATTTTTGGGTAAGCCTGAGTATAATCTTCCATTAAGACAGACTGCATACAGAAACCATATTAGAAATTTAATAAAAACATGGAATAATGTAAAACATCATGATATAGGGTTTGAGAAGATTTTGAGATTATTTTTAATAATGGTGCAATTTATTTTTCCGGGCTTACATGTTAGAAATTATTTTGGTAAAAAAGGAATAATAGTTAGAAATGTAGCAATAGAATTTTATGTACTTCTAAAAACAATTTTACCGCTTTTTTTTCTTTTTTCAGGTTTATATCGCAGCCCCATAGCAGTAGGAATTTCTATTTACTTGCTATTTGAAACTATATTTTATGTTGCATCTCTTATTTTTGTTTCTGATATTTTTGTAAAACCACGTTCGTATAGAAGAAATATATTGATGCTTTTTTTTAATTATTTGGAGATTTCCTTTTCTTTTGCTGTAATATATGCCGGGCTTAATTTATTGGGTAATCTGAATTGTAGTATTATTGATTATATTTATTTTAGTATTGTTACATCTACCACAATTGGCTATGGCGATATACACCCTGCAAATGATTTGGGCAAAATTATTGTTTGCGTACAAGCACTTATGGTAATGGCTTTTATTGTATTATTCCTTAATTTCTTCAGTTCTAAAGTAGAAACATTAAAGCATGATGATGAAAGCTAAAAAATATAAATTACAAAATAACTTATTGTTATATTTGTATAAAGTAATACTTTTATGTAGGTTTTAATTATTATTTAGACTTATTTTTACCTGATTTTTTTCTTGAAAATAAATTACACATATATTATGAAAACAATTTTTAAGGTTTTTCTTTCTCTTTCTTTTATACTTTTTTTTAATAATACACAGGCACAGCGTTTTGAAGTTCCAAAGAACTATTCGTTCGACAGCAAAAATGACTATAAAAAATACGAAGAAAGTATTCTTAGTTGCGTTAGTTGGTTAGAGAAAAACTATGACAATGAAAATAAATCGAAAGTACAAGAATCTACTAACTTTCTTTTAGAATGGAGTTCAGGATGCCCATATATAAACATACCACAAAATTTAAAAATAGATGCATTATTTAATGAGAGTCCTGAACTGAGAGTTTTTTATATAGGAGGATGGATAAAATATGCTATAAAAACAAAATTGAAAAGTAATAAAATGGAAAATTGTCTTGCCGGCTTAAAAGCTGTTATTAAAATATATAGTGACGACCATTCTATAAAAAGAAACCCTAAAATAAATGAGTTGGTAAAACTAGATGAGCATGCCGGCTTAGGTGATTGGGTGCAAGAAAGAATAAGATAATAATTTGAATTTTTTCCTGTTTAGTATATTGTTGTAAATGTTACTAAAGCATGTTATCGTATGGAAGAACGTAATGTAGTACTATCCATTCCTGTTTTGAATAAAATTAGTTAATATAAGAAAACCTATAAATTATAAATGCAAAAAAAGCATAGTAAATATCAACAATTTGCTGCTATGTGTGGTATTGTTGCACCTATACTTTTTGTAGGGATATTTACATTTGAAGGATGGATTCGCCCCGGCTACATTCCAAATGAGAAGTATGTTAGCGAATTGTCGCTTGGTGATAGAGGATTGATACAGATAATCAATTTTATAGTATTTGGAGTCTTGTTTTTTATTTTTGCAAGAGCTGTTGCATCTGAATTTAGAAATAAAAAGGTATCACAAACAGGACCTACGCTTATTACTGTTTTTGCTGTTTGTCTTTTCCTGTCAGGTCTTTTCCAAATGGATGTTATGACTATACCCCCTTCGCAGGTAAGTTTACATGGTATAATTCACGGTATCTTAGGAGGAATTGCATTTTTGCTAATGCCAATCAGTTGTTTCGTTTTTTTTCGCAGATTTAACCAAGACCCTACATGGTCTTCATTTGCCACATGGACGCTTTTAATGTCAGTACTACTTAGTTTAACACTTGCACTCTTTATTGTTGCTTCCAAATTTACGTTTGGGCGAAATATATTTCATAATTGGCTTGGACTTTTGCAACGCATGGTGCTTGTGCCTTATCTATTTTGGCTATTCACCTTTGCTTTGGCGTTTTATAATAAACGCTATAACACCCACAATGCAAAAAACGAATAGTAAATTTTGAAGGTGATACATAAATACTATAAAAAAAAGTATTATAACAGCAGGCATATAATTAATTTAAAATATCCATAAAACATGCTAATTTTAACTCGAATTAGTCATTCAACAAATTCTGAAGATAAATAGCAGGCTTATATAAATCAGCTAAATCTGAAAGAAAAAACGCTATAAATTTATAAATATGTTTAAAAAAGACACGAAAAAAGATTCTGCTAAAATTCCTTTTACATCCTATCAAAAGATAGTCATTTTTTTATTGGCAATAACCCAATTCACTGTTATTCTTGACTTTATGGTAATGTCTCCGTTGGGTGATATGCTAATGAAATCACTGACTCTACAACCAAAGCAATTTGGTTTTGCAGTATCAGCTTATGCTTTTAGTGCCGGCATTTCCGGGCTATTAACAGCAGGTTTTGCAGACCGTTTTGACCGTAAAAAATTATTTGTATTTTTTTATGTCGGCTTCGTAATTGGTACAGTCTTTTGTGGTTTATCAACTTCTTACCCTTTATTAATTGCATCAAGGATAATTACAGGTTTGTTTGGTGGTGTTATCGGCTCTATAGCTATGGCAATAATTACTGATATTTTTGATATACATCATCGCGGAAGGGTTATGGGCTTTATACAAATGGGCTTTGGTGCAAGCCAGATATTAGGCTTACCAATAAGCTTGTATATTGCTAATTTATGGGGTTGGCAATCGCCATTTTTAATGGTAGCTGCATTAGCAGCAATTGTGGCTATAGTCGTTATTTTTAAATTACAACCCATTACTAAACACTTGGCTATACAACAAGATAAAAGTGCATTTAAACATTTATTACATACAGTTTATAAGAAAAATTATCGCATTGCCTTTATGGCAACCGCCATATTGTCTATTGGCGGTTTTATGATGATGCCATTTGGTACTGCATTTGCAATCAATAACTTAAAAATTAAACAAGAAGAATTAACCCTTTTGTATTTTGTATCGGGTATTAGTTCGTTGTTTATTATGCCTATGGTTGGTAAAATAAGTGATAAGATTGATAAATTTAAAATATTCATTTTTGCATCTGTATGGATGATGGTAATTGTAGTGTTATATACAAATTTGTCGGTAACACCCTTATGGATAGTAATGATTTTTAATGTTTGTATGATGATGGGTATTATGAGTAGAATGATACCTGCTAGTGCTTTAGCTACTGCCGTACCGGATATGCAGGATAGAGGTGCTTTTATGAGTATTAACTCATCGTTGCAGCAGATTTCAGGCGGTATTGCCGCTATATTTGCGGGCATGATTGTAATACAAAAAGACAAATATAGCCCATTGCAGAATTACAATCTATTGGGTTTTGTAATTGTTGGCATATCTTTTATTGGTATTTTTCTTATATATAGGGTAAGCCAAGTTGTAAAAGCAAAAATGAATGAAAAAGTGCTGTAGAGATTGAAAATACTTTATCTTTAAATAAATGAATTACATGGTTATATTTTTAAATTGTTTGTCCGTATAATACTATCTTTTTTAACTGAAGTTATGAACAATAGCAGAATAGACATTTTTGAAATAGTATAATGCATAATTTATATATATAAAAAATTATAGCGAAAATATATCAAATTAAAATAAAATTTTTATAACAGTGTAAATATTATATATTTGCTTTTAAAAAGAGATTGTTTATGGCAACGGATGTATATGATAATGAAATAATGCAATACCTTCCCTTATTAGGCAATGAAGAAAAAATTTCTTTATTACAGATCATTAAAACATTTTTGAATATATAAAATGAAGTAAAAAATAGCATTAAATCAAATGGAAATTTATCTGCAATAGACTATTCAAAATATAAATTAACAATATCCAAAATGAAAATTGACAGGAACGAAATCAATGAAAGATAAACATACATTTATTGATAGTGAAGTCATTTTATATTTGTTTGACGCAAATAATGAAAGAAACAAT
>CAIYTT010000176.1 GCA_903929195.1 uncultured Bacteroidota bacterium | reverse complement strand
GAACAATTTATTTCGTAGTAAAATAATTATAATCCTTTAGTAACTGTTGCAGAAAATCAGTAGGATATAAGTCTGATTCAATACCTAAAACATTTTTTATTTTTTGTGCCACTTCTATCATATACATCTCTGCATCTTTTGAAGGTCTTTTTTCTTTTACCAAATTACGAATACCATTTATATCTCTATCTGATAAACGCATTACTTGTGGAAAAATTGGTACGTAATCTTTTTTTTCTATTTCCAAATATATCGTCTCATTTATATTTGGCTTATATCTACTATCTATTACAACAGTGCCAGCAGCTAGGTCCCCAATTTTTTGTGATTTTTTAGAAATAGAAATAAATAATATATCCGGCAGGTTTATTATTAATAGACTTATGAGTGCAAAAGGATTACCTAAAGCATATAAGAAAAAGATAGGTACTAAATAAACAAAGAGATTACCAATACATAATATCCAACGGGTAATATATTGACCAATGGTTGGTTCTTTACCCTCTTTATCTATAATTTTTATGCCTACAATTTTTTTACCAAGTGTTTGTCCATTCATTAATAATTCAAATACCATTTGGTAAAACATTACCGGTAATATAATTGCAAAAAGTGCAATAAGTAAACCTACCGTATTGTTTTTTTCAACAAGAGGACTTACAAATACATAAGAAATATAAAAATAAAAACAGATTATTATCATATCTATTAGCCATGCCATAAACCTTTTATGGAAGCCGGCTATCATAAACTCCAAATCTATATTAAAAGGTGTTTCTATTGTTATTAAACCCATTGCAGATTTTTAAGTACTAAAAAATAATTTATTTATTATAAACATTCATGGCTTTACTTATTCCTTGTGAGGCAAAACACTCTATTGCTTCCACACATTTAAGTAAATTCTCTTTTATAATTGCAATTTCATTATTTGCCCACTTTCCTAAAACGAATTCTACTTGCCTGCCCTTAGGAAAATCATTACCGATGCCGAATCTTAACCTACTGTAATTTTGTGTATTAAGCATTAATTGTATGTTTTTAAGTCCATTATGCCCGGCATCGCTACCAGAGGGTCTTATACGCACTGTGCCAAGTGGTAATGCCAAATCATCTACTACAACTAAAATATTTTCTATTGGTATATGCTCCTTATCCATCCAGTATTTTACTGCTTTGCCACTGAGGTTCATATAGGTAGTAGGTTTAATAACGATAAAAATACGACCCTTCCATTTTATTTCTGCAACATAAGCATGCCTATCTAATGTATAGCTACCATTATTTTTAAGTACAAATGTATCTACAATTTCAAAGCCGATATTATGACGAGTAGAGTCGTACTCTGCACCAATATTTCCTAATCCTACTATTAGAAACTTCATAAGTGCGAAGATAAGCAACCCTATCTTAATAAGTTTGAAAAAAAAGTAGTTACTAATTTCATCAAATAAATATTAAAAATTTATAAAAAAACTTATAGATTGTCATAACCTGTGTATATTTGACCTGTCCAAAAAAACGGCACAAATTTTATGAGAGAGTTTTTTAAAATGTTTTTCGCTTCTTTGCTATCTATGGTAGTTGCAGGTATTTTAATGTTGATACTTACCATTAGCATTATTGTAGGCATATCTAAATCGGTAACAGAAAAAGAAAAAAAATCGGGTAATATTCTTGTTATAGATTTAAGCAATAAAATACACGAACAAGGACAAACGAATGCTTTTGCAGCCTTTAATAAAGGTAATGATTATGAACCGGGTTTATATGACTTGGGTAAAGCAATTTCTCATGCCAAAAATGATGAGAATATTAAAGGTATTCTATTAAAAGTAGGTTCTACTGCCAATGGATGGGCTACAATGCAACAGCTTAGAATGGCTATTGAGGACTTCAAAACATCTAAAAAGTTTATTTACGCTTATGGTGAAGAAATATCTCAAAAATGTTATTTCACTGCCACAGTAGCCGATAGTATCTATTTAAACCCTGCAGGTGGTATAGAACTTAAAGGCTTTGCAACCATATTAGCCTATTTTAAAGGTGCTTTAGATAAGCTTGAATTGCAACCGGAAATATTTTATGCAGGTAAATTTAAAAGTGCAACCGAACCCTTTAGAGCCGAAAAAATAAGCGACCCTAACAGAGAACAAATTCAAGGCTTTCAAAGTGGCATGTGGGATGAGTTTCTAAAAGCAGCATCGCAATACATGCAAATGAGTAAAGAACAGGTTAATGAATTGGCACAAAAAGGTTCAATCCAGTTTCCGAGTGATGCTGTAAAGAACAAAATGGTTGCCGGTTTACTCTATTGGGACGAAATGGAAACAAAACTAAAAGCAAAAATTGACCCCAACGGTAAAGAGAAAATTAAATACATTAATATAGAAGAATATGCAATGAATTCTAAATTTGACGATAAAATGAACTCAAATAAAATTGCGGTTCTGTTTGCCGAAGGTGAAATAAAAGATGGAGAACAAAATAATGAAAATGAAATTGCATCTAAAACAATTTGCGAAGAAATAAAGAAAATAAGAGAAAACGATAATATTAAAGCACTCGTATTACGTGTTAACTCTCCGGGTGGCAGTGCCTATGCATCTGAAATAATTTTAAGAGAACTATTATTACTGAAAGCAAAAAAACCTTTAATAGTTTCTATGGGCGACTATGCAGCATCGGGTGGTTACTATATATCGAGCCATGCAGACAGTATCTTTGCTTTGCCTAATACAATAACAGGTAGTATTGGTGTGTTTGCTATGATGTTTAATATTGATAAAATGATGAAAAACAAATTAGGAGTTACGTTTGATGAAGTAAAAAATGCTCCTTATGCCGACTTACCTGCCAACTTCCGCCCACTAAATGCTGATGAGGGTAAAAGAGTGCAAAACCAAATAGATACTATCTACTCTTTATTTAAAAACCATGTTGCTACCGGCAGACATATTACCCCTGAACAAGTAGAAGAAATAGCACAAGGTCGCGTATGGACTGGCACTGATGCTAAGAAAAAAGGACTTGCCGATGATATTGGTGGTATAGGCAGAGCTATAAAATCGGCTGCTACAATGGCAAAACTTACTGATTATAAAGTAGTTACTTACCCCGAACCAACTGATAAATTAAGTATGATTTTAAAGAAAATAAAATCGAATACCAATACAAGTATAGCAATACAAGCGGCACTAAAAGAAGAATTAGGTGCAGAATATGATATTTATGCACAAATAAAATCTTTAAAAGAAATGAATGGCAAAGTATTAATGACAATGCCATACCTATTAAAAGTAAATTAGTTATTAAATATTAATAAAATTCTAATTTTACGCCTTATTCTTTTGTATCTATATACAAAAAAACAAGGCGTAAAATTAATTATAATATCCTCTTTTTTGTAGCAATAAAAACGAATAAATAAATAATATGAGTAAAAGATTTCGTATTGTAGAATCTAAACAATGGTAACTATATAGTATTTATATATTCACAATTGTTATTTTTTTCATTTTATTAAATCTTCACGTATTGTATAAATGCTTACTTTTGTAATTACAACGTATGAAAGTAACAGAAAAATTAGCGAAAAGCGAAAAAACGATAATATCTCTTGAGATATTACCACCTACTAAAGGTAAGAGCATTGAGTCTATTTACAACAATCTTGATGCTTTAATGGAATTTAAACCTGCATTTGTAAATGTTACTTACCATAGAGCAGAGCAAGTATATAAAAAACGCCCTGATGGTAATTTTGAAAGAGTAGAAATTCGTAAGCGTCCCGGCACTGTTGGTATTTGTGCCGCACTAATGAATAAATATAATGTTGACGCCATTCCGCACCTTATTTGTGGTGGTTTTAGTAAAGAAGAAACAGAAAATGCCCTTATAGATTTACATTTCTTAGGTGTTAAAAATGTTTTAGCATTGCGAGGTGATGCAGCAGCAAATGAAAAATTCTTTGTCCCCCACCCTCATGGTCATAAATATGCCGATGAATTAGTGCAACAAATTGTTACATTAAATAACGGGCAATACATGGAAGAAGATATTATTGATGGTGGTAAAACAGATTTTTGCATAGGTGTAGCCGGATACCCTGAAAAACACAGTGAAGCACCCAATCTTAAAACCGATATTCTGCATTTAAAAAGAAAAATAGAATTAGGGGCTAATTATGTAACCACACAAATGTTCTTTAACAACGAACATTATTTTAATTATGTAAACAAATGTAGAGAATTGGGTGTTAATGTACCTATAATGCCGGGCTTAAAGCCATTAACTAACAAAAATCAACTTACAATGATACCGAGAATCTTTAATGTAGAGGTTCCAGAGGATTTATATAATGAAATTTTGAATGCTAAAACCGTTGAAGCTTGCGACCAAATAGGTGCAGAATGGTTATTAGCCCAATGTCGCGATTTACTTAAACAAAATGTACCTGTTTTGCATTTTTATACCCTAAGTAAGCCGAATGTAATTTACAACGTATTAAAACAACTTTTTTAATTGTTTCTATTAGTCAGATGGAATAGAAAATTAAAAATCTTATTAATTTTCTATTCCATTTTTAATGTCATAGTCAATTCCTTGTTTTTGTAAGATTTTTCGACATGCAAAACCATACCATGCCAAATATGCAAAGCCTACAAATGGAACCCAATAAGACTGATGAATACCAATTGAAATATCTACTAATTTACCTTGTAATGGTGGTATTAATGCACCGCCTAAAATCATCATAATCAATAATGAAGATGCTTGGTTGGTATGTTTTCCTAAACCTGCTATTGCCAAATTAAAAATATTAGGCCACATAACACTACAAAACAAACCACCGCTTAAAAAAGAAAACAAGGCAATATCACTACTGTTTAGTATAACACCATTACTAAAAATCAACCATGTTTTTTCGGTAGGTATTGTTAACCCTATTAACATAAATACCATTGCAGCAATACCAAATAAAACAAGCGTTTTTGAAGGTTTCTCTTCACCAATAAATTTAATTATAATAAACAACACTATCCATACAGCATACTTATATAAATCCGTAATATCTTCTTGCCTTAAATAATTAAAATAGAGTACGATTCCGAATACTGCAAACGGAACAATAACCGACAATAAATTATACATTACTTTACTTAGTTTAAATGTTGAAAGGGAACCACACATACGCCCTATCATTAAGCTACCCCAATATAACGAAATGTATTTTGCCGACAGGTTGGTATCAATTCCTTTTATAGAGGGCAATTTTAGTAATGCTGCCATATTACTGGGTATCGTAACTTCTGTACCTACATAAACAAAAATTGCTATCATACCTAATACCAATTGCGGATATTGAAAAACATTTTTTCTATTTGAAGTAGGAAAAACAGTATTATCTAAAATCTCATTTTGCCCCTGCTGCTGTTCGCCTATTTGGGGCATCTTTACAACCGAAATAATAACAGCAAGTAGAACTAATAATACTGCAAGAATTACATAGGGGGTCTTTACGTTTTCTAATGTTATTGTATTACTTTGTACTGCGTTAGCTTTACCAAACAAAACATAAGCTAAAATTACAGGCCCCAATGTTGTACCTAAAGAGTTAATGCCACCGGCAAAATTAAGTCTTGCCGCCCCCTTATTCGGATTTCCAAGGTTTATTACGAACGGATTTGCAACTATTTGCATTAAAGCAAAACCAAGTCCTATTGTAAATAACGCTACTAAAAAAAGCGGGTAAGAAACCATTTTGGCAGCAGGAATAAATATTGCAGCACCACAAGCAGAAATAAGTAATCCAATTCTTAAACCGTTTTTATAACCTATTTTATTAATTGGGTCTCCAAAAAGAAGTGAAACGAAAAAATATACAAGAGAACCCACAAAATAGGCTAAATAAAAAGCAGAATCAACAAATTGTGACTGAAACTGGGATAATGAAAAGCTATTTTTAAATAAGGGTATCAGTACCCCGTTTGATGAAGCTACAAACCCCCAAAAGAAAAAAGTAAATACAATAGCTATAAATGCGGTAGTATAGTTCGACTTTTTTTGCATCATAAATTGCTCTTTTTTCGGGGTAAGATAAAACTAATTTTAGTAGAAATAAATAAATACTATTTTTAATCTATAAAATACATGCTCAATTTACCTTTATTCTTAGCTTCAATTTCGCCTCTATAAGTACATTTATACTTATCTTTTATCAGCTCGTAAGTTGTTTGAGATATATTTATTTTGCCCGCAATACTATTTTGTTCCATTCTTGCAGCAATATTTACAGTATCACCCCAAATATCATAAACAAATTTACGAACACCTACTATACCTGCAACAACTTTACCACTGTGTACTCCTAATCGTATCTCAAAAGTTTTATCGCCTAATAGTTGTCTTCTATCTTTCATGAATTCTGCCATTTCCAAAGCGGCTTTAATAATATTTTCGGCATGATTCTCATCCTCTACCGGTAAGCCGGCTACAGCCAAATACGCGTCTCCAATTGTTTTTATTTTTTCAATATTATATTTATGTGTTATTTCATCAAATTTCTTAAAGCAGCAATGTAATTCTTCAATTAATTCTTGCGGGCTTAATCGCTCCGAAACCTTTGTGAAACCTACAAAATCAGTAAAAATTACAGTAACTTGATTAAAATATTTTGCTTCTGCACTACCCTTTTTCTTCAATTCATAAGCAACTTCTTTTGGCAAAATATTTAGTAATAATGTTTCCGATTTTTTTCGTTCTTTCACTATAAAGAAAGAAAAAATTAATAATATTAATACCGCTGCAAAACTCCAATAAGTATAACCTCTTTGTTTTTCTAATTTTAGTGCAGAAATTTTTTCTTTTTCTGCATTCTTCATGCTATCAATAATATGTATTTTATTGGTTTCATAATGCATTGCTGTTTTCATCATTTTTTTTTCATTCTCATCCGAAAAAATGGAGTCTTTCAATACAACATATTTTTTGTAATATACATAAGCCTTTTTAAAATCTCCACTATACTCATAAGCCTCAGCCAAACACTGATTTAAATCTTTTATTGTTTCTTTCAAATTTAATTTTATTGACGAATCTAAACCTCTTTGCAAATAATTAAATGCTAATTGTAGTCGGGCAGATTTACTTTCGGGAATTGTACCATCGGGTAAATATTTATTCATTTTGTTTCCTTCTAAAGAAATTATTTTATCATTATATTTAATTGTGTCTTTTACTAAATTTAAATAAGCAGCACCAATTTGTCCTAATGCAGTAGCATAATTAATTTTATCACCCAATAATTCAGCCTTCTCAAGGGCTTTTTTAGAAAAAGTAATTGCCATAATGTGGTTTTTTTGGTAAGAATAAACCGCAGAAATATTACCTATTATGCCAGCCTCTAATTTTTTATTTCCTATTTCTTCAGCCATTGTAAGTGCTTTAAAATAATACTCATTTGCCATATTATAGTTTAGTTGCTTGGTATATACATGCGCCATATTACTAATAATAGTTGCTTCACCATTTTTATTTCCTAAAGCAGATAATATTTCTAATGATTTATTGTCATAGTCCAATGCCTTGTCATAATCATTTTCATATTGATACACACTACCTAAATTACCATATATATTGGCTATTAAATTTTTGTTTTTAAATTCTTCGGCTAATTTTAATGCCTTAAAATAGTAGTCTATGGCAACAGCATATTCACCTTTTTCTTTATAAATATTACCAATATTACTCATGAATTTTGCTGAATTATTTTTGTCACCTATTTCTTCATACTTTTTTACTGTTATTAATAAATATTCTAATGATTTATCGTAATTACCTTGCATAGCATATATGATGCCTATATTACCCAAAGCCGTTGCTAAGCCCAAAGTATTGCCCGTTTTTTCAAAAACTTTTACAGATGCAGTGCAGAAATCCAATCCTTTTTGAAAATTTGATTTTACACGGTAATTATTACCAATATTATTATTTGCCCACCCTATGCCTGAAATATAATTTAATTTGGAAGCTAATTCTAATGCCTGAGTACCAAAAATAATTCCTGAATCAGAATTCATTGTACCGAAATTGGATGATAACGTATTCAGTATTTTTACTTTATCGGTATCCTCTTTGGATATAGATAATTTCAAATATAAAGAATCTGCTATAATTCTATTTCTATTTTGTGCTGTTGCATTAAAAAATAACGAAATAAATAAGAATAGAATAAAATAAATTTTCATGTTTTTATATTTAAGGTATCTCTATATTAAAGCCAAACATAACATTAATGTGTTGGTAATGCTAATTTTACAAATATATACTATTTTAAGTAATTACAAAATGAAAACATAAAACAGTTCCAAAAACAAATACAATCAATATTTATTTAGCAAAAAAAGCAATAACTATATTCATTTTATACAAATAATGTATCTTGCATTTATATTATTACAAATAAAATAGAACAAATGCTTGTAAAACAAATAATTGAAGCTATAGAAAGTGAAGTACCACTCTGCTATCAAGAAAGTTATGATAATTGTGGCTTGCAAATAGGTAATATAAACAATGAAGTGCATTGTGCCTTACTAACTTTAGATATAACAGAACCAATTATTGAGGAAGCTAAAGAACATGGATGTAATATGATAATCTCTCATCATCCGTTATTATTTACCGGTCTAAAAAATATTACAGGTCGTAATTATGTAGAGAGAATAGTTAGCAAAGCTATAAAAAATGATATAAATATTTACTCCTGCCATACCAATATTGATAATATGCATAAGGGTGTAAATGCAATTATAGCAGAGAAATTAGGACTCATAAATACTTCAATTTTATTGCCAAAAACAAATACATTAAGTAAACTATATACTTACGCGCCCATAGACGTTGCCGACAAAGTAAGAAATGCACTCTTTGAAGCCGGAGCAGGAAAAATTGGTAATTATAAAGAATGTAGTTTTAATACAACCGGAATAGGCAGCTTTAGAGGTACAGAAAACAGTAACCCAACAATAGGTATTGCCGGTGGATATAGAGAAACTATTGATGAAATAAAAATTGAAGTATTAGTAGAACAGCACCTACAAACAAAAGTATTAAATGCATTATTTGCCAGCCATGTATATGAAGAAGTAGCTTACGAATGGATACCATTACCCAATGTGAATCAACAAATAGGAGCCGGTATGATTGGTACATTACCGAATGCGATGAGTGAAAAAGATTTTTTAACATTTCTTAAAACACAAATGAAAACAGATTGTATTAGGCATACTACCCTATTTAATAAAAATATTGAAAAAGTTGCAGTTTGTGGTGGCTCGGGCAGTTTCTTATTAAAAGACGCAATACGAGCAAAAGCATCTATTTTTATTACTGCAGATTATAAATATCATCAGTTTTTTGATGCCGAAGAACATCTAATAATTGCAGATATTGGGCATTATGAAAGCGAACAATTTACACCTGAAATATTTAAAACAATTCTTAACAAAAAATACCCTAACTTTGCAACTCTTTTATCAAATTTAAATACCAATCCTGTAAAATATTTTTGCTGATATGGCTACTGTTAAAGACTTTTCGGTTGAGGAAAAATTAACCGCCGTCCTTTCATTACAAAAGATCGACTCTAAGATAGACGAGATTAAAACCTTAAAAGGTGAATTACCTATGGAGGTAAAAGACCTTGAAGATGAAATTGAAGGACTACAAACACGCATACATAATATTGATGCTGAAATAAACAGCATCAATTCTTTTATTGATGCAAAAAACAATGCGAAAAAAGAATCCCTTGCTTTAATTAAAAAATATGAAAAGCAACAGGATAACGTAAAAAACAATCGTGAGTTTGAAGCAATCAATAAAGAAATTGAAATGCAAGAACTTGAATCAAGGCTTTGCGAGAAACATATTAAAGATGCAACTTTCGAGCTTAGAGACCGCATGAATGTACGCCTAAAAACCGAAGAAAAGGTAAAAGATGTTGAAGAAGCATTAATAATAAAACGTACTGAATTAGAAAAAATTTCGGCCGATACTGAAATTGAAGAAAAAGAACTCGCTGAAAAATCGGAAGAAGCCAGATTAAAAGTGGATCCACGCTTATTAATAGCTTATAACCGTATTCGTGGCAGCTACCGTAACGGCTTGGCAGTTGTTTCTATTTTACGCGATTCTTGTGGTGGTTGCTTTAATGTAATACCCCCACAAAGACAATCGGAAATACGCCAACACAAAAAAATAGTTATTTGCGAACATTGCGGTCGTGTTTTAGTTGATACCGACTTAAATGATAAAGTAATTATCTAAATAAAATATTTTGCATATTATAATAAAACCACCGATAATTTCGGTGGTTTTATTATAATATGCAATGCTGTTGAAAAATTAAACAACGAAATTATATATAATAGTATTACAATTAATTACTATTATTCTAAATTGCTTTTTTGAATTCAACCTTAAACTTATTACCTTTGCAAAAATTTTTTTTCGTTCTTTAAATTAATTCTGCTTAAATGAGTAAAGTAAAAGTAGCCATTAATGGCTTTGGTCGCATTGGTCGTCTTGTGTTCCGCCAGATTTTTAATATGGAAGGCATTGAAGTTGTTGCTATCAATGATCTTACAAAACCCAATGTTCTCGCTCACCTGTTAAAATATGATACTGCACAGGGACGTTTCGGTCAGGAAGTAAATCATACAGACAATACCATATCGGTAAATGGTAAAGAAATAACTATTTATGCACAAAAAGACCCTGCCCAAATACCTTGGGGACAGCATGGTGTTGATGTTGTTTTAGAATGTACCGGTTTCTTTACTGATAAAGAAAAAGCAGAAGGGCATATTAAAGCAGGTGCAAAACGTGTTGTTATCTCTGCCCCAGCTACCGGCGAAATGAAAACAATTGTTTTCAACGTTAATCATCATATTTTAGATGGTAGCGAAACTGTAATTAGCTGTGCATCTTGCACAACAAACTGTTTAGCACCTATGGCTAAAGTTATGAACGATTCTTTTGGTATAGAAACCGGTTTAATGCTTACCGTACATGCTTATACCAACGACCAGAATACTTTAGATGCTCCACATCCCAAAGGTGATTTAAGACGTGCTCGTGCTGCTGCCGAAAACATAGTGCCCAATTCTACAGGTGCTGCAAAAGCAATAGGCTTAGTATTACCCGAATTAAAAGGTAAATTAGATGGTTCTGCACAAAGAGTACCTACCGTTACAGGTTCTTTAACCGAATTAACTTGTATATTAAACAAAAAAACAACTACTGAAGAAATAAATGCAGCTATGAAAGCAGCAGCTAATGAAAGCTTTGGTTATAATACCGATGAAATAGTAAGCAGTGATATTATAGGCACTCGCTTTGGTTCTTTATTTGATGCTACCCAAACAAAAGTAATGACTGTTGGCGACCACCAATTAGTAAAAACAGTAAGCTGGTACGACAATGAAATGAGTTATGTAAGCCAATTGGTACGTACTGTAAAGTATTTTGCCGGCTTGATAAAATAAGAATTATTACAATAATATAAATAATAAAACCTGCAAGATTTTTTGCAGGTTTTATTATTTATTGCATCTACCATTAACTCTTTACATTGCAAAATGAAAGCGATAAATTTCTTCCATAAAAAATATATAATTATTTTTATAGTACATTTTTCAGGTAGCATTAGTTCTTAGAATTCTTTTCAGATACGGGTTTTTCTCACTTCCGGATTCCCATCGGAAAATCAGGAAGAACGGAAAGGAATAAAATGGGGTGCTACAGCAATTTTAGCACCAGAAACATTTGGTACATCCTTTATTATAGCAGCTTCTATACCATAAAAATATCTAGTACCTAAGCATATTGGCAAAATTGCAAAAACGAATTTAATTATTTATTATATATTTTTTAAAAATTGGTTGCCTTATAATCGTTTTTAATTTTTCAGGGGCAGTTCTTCGCATATCACTTAGATATATTTCTCTGTGTTTGCCGCATAAAGAATAGCCATTATCTTTAATAAATTTATGAAGTGCAACAATTGTTGGTGGTTCTTCATTGTAAGGGCCAATATATAAAATTTGTGCACAATACCCTTCTGTCATATCCTCTAATCTTAGGGAATTAAGTAGGGGTAAATTTTTCTTTTTAGCAGCATTTATTTTGGCTGTTTCAATATCTTCTACTGTAATAAAATCGGGTTGTAAAATCATTAATGTCCATTTCCAATCGCCTTTGTTTTCCATAGAAAAATGATTCATGTCATCTGTCCACCATAATCCTTCTAAGGGCATAACACCATAGTCTATTGAATCTTCTCTTTTCTTATACATAAATTTTACAGTATAAGAAACACTGTACAATGCCTCAATAGCATCTTGAAACATTTTAGAATTGTTTGGGTCGCCATAACCATCAACCATTAAATACTTTAAAGTAGGCACAGTAACTATTTCCGGCTTTTTTGCCGAAGCTTTATATAAATTATTGTATTGCTTTTTTAAATCTATTTTTTCCATTTTGTTTTGAATTAAAAAATATAAAAAAATTATTTTAATTTTAGTGTGTTCATTACTTGTTCTATGTATTTTTTACTCTCTTTGGCAAATTCCAATTTGTAGAAAAAAGAAAATTGAATATCCGATTTCCTGTTATGTATAAAGTAAATAAAATTACCATTATACCCTGTTATAGAAGTACTTACAGTAAAATTTAGGATGGTTGCATCTTCATTTTTATAACAACTTAGTAATTGCAGGCTTGTATCGCCACTCCAATTTATTAAATCTTGAGATAATTCTTGCCGAGAACAATTTAAATACTCATCTACAGATTTAAATTTGCTTTCTTGCCCTGAAATTAATAAAACTATATTATTTAATGTATCATAAAAAACTTCTCCACGCGTTGTATCTATTATATAGTTATTAACTACCATTGATGAAGGGAAGTTTATGGTAAATTTATATTGAGTATTATGTATTTTTTTTCCATTTACAGTATTGCAATTTAAAAAATACAATACAATAAAAAAGAATTTAAGATAAAAACGGATATTATTAGTAGCAAAAAGCTTTTTTAAAAAGCAATATTTAAACGTAACTATCTGCATAATATTTATAAAATTATTATTTATTTTCTGATTCTTTAATTTTATTATTTATTTTTTCTTGTTTCCGAAAATAAGAACGTGTAAGAAAATTATGTTTTAAAGCTTCCATATTTTGATTTAACCCAATTGATGCTTTTTTAATATTTTGCATACTCTGTTGCACATTTGCAGCAAAAGCAGTATCTGCCAGTAACATATTTATAGCCCCCTTACTTGTATTTGCATGTTCTATAAAAATGGATAACCCGTTAGATACTCTGTTTAGTTCATTTGATGTTGCATTCAATTTATTAAATGTGTTCGTAAGATTATTTGTAAAACCGGTATCGTTTATAATCTTCCCTAATGCACCATCGCCATTTTGAATTTGCATGGTTATGTTTTCCAGCGTATTACTTACTATTAGTACTTTGCCTGTAATAGCATCTAAATTAATAAAAGACTGTTTTAAGTTTTTTGCCAATGTAGTATCTTTATAGAGCATTTGTGCCGGACCGTTTTTTGTAGTTAACTCTGTGCTTACCATTTTCAAATTTTCTGTAATAACTTTAATATTTTCATTTGATTCGCTAAGTGTTTGTAATACTTCCTCTGTATTTAATGGATTATGTGTTTGCAACAAATCAAAATTTTGAATTTGTTGTCCCGTATTGTTTTTACCCGGTATAATACTTATCAGTTTATCACCCATTAAGCCGTCTGATGATATGGTGGCTATTGCATCTTTATGTATAAACGACCGTTTACTTTCTTCTATTTGCATATCTACTTGCACAAGTGTATCGTTTATTAATTTCACTGTTTTTACAATGCCTACTTTTACTCCATTATACCTTACATTACTACCTAATTTTAAGCCGGTAGCATTGGTAAATTTAGCTGTTATCGGAAATGTTTTTTCAAACATTTCATTTTTTGCACCAATTTGAAAAATACCTATTATAAAAAGTATTATGCCTATTAATACAAAAAAACCAAGTAATATACTTTTTTTGATAGTACTGTCCATATTAAATAGCTTGTCTTTTAAAAAAATGTTTTATAAGTGTATCCTCATTATTTACTAATTCTTCATACGTGCCTTGCATATAAGCAATACCATTCATTAAAAATACAATTCTATTAGCAGTTTCTCTTGCTAAATCAATATCATGGGTAATAATAATTGAAGTTGTATCGTATTTTTTTTGCAATTCAAGTATTAAATGCGTAATTTCTTCCGATGTAATAGGGTCTAAGCCGGTGGTAGGTTCATCATATAATACAATTTCGGGTCGCAATATTAGACTTCTGGCAATACCAATTCTTTTTCTCATGCCACCCGATAATTCTGACGGCATCAGGTCAATAGTATTTTCTAAACCTACATTTTGTAATGCTTCCCTAACTTGCAAATCTAAATTACCTCTAATCTTTTTTTTACGATGTCTGCGTAAAGGAAACTCGAGATTTTGCCTAACTGTCATAGAGTCGTATAAGGCACTATTTTGAAAAACAAAACCAATTCTTGTTCGTAATTCATCTAAATCTTGTTGGTTTAATTTAGATATGTCTTGATTAAAAACACGCATTTTACCACCGTCAGGTTTTACAAGTCCAATAATACATTTTATTAATACCGTTTTCCCAATACCGGATTTACCCATTACAACCACTGTTTCCCCTTTGTGTACGGTTAAATTGAAGTCTTTTAAAACAACATTATTTCCAAATGCTTTTTTTAAATGCTCAATTTCTATTATGGTAGTACCATCAATATATGTATTTATTTCTTGTTCCATATTTATAAATATCCCATCATCGATGTTATTTGTGTTACTACCATATCTATTACAATTACACCAACCATAGACAATACAACCGATACATTTGCTGCTTTACCTACACCTTCAGTACCTTTCTTTGAGTTATAACCTTTTGTACAACCAACCAAGCCTATTGTAAAACCAAAAAAGAACGTTTTTGTAAAAGAAGGAATTACATCGGTATAATGCAAAGATTCAAAAACTCTATTAAAATAATAGTTTATATTAATGTTATCTTTTATGTTTGACCCAAAAAATGCTCCAATTAAAGATATGAAATCTGCATAAACGGTTAAGATTGGTATCATAAGTGTTGTAGCTATAATACGAGTAGCTACTAAATATTTAAACGGATTCGTGCCGGAAACCTCCATTGCATCAATCTGTTCGGTAACTTTCATTGAGCCTAACTCTGCACTTATACCCGAACCTATTTTACCTGCACAAATTAGCGCTGTAACCAAAGGACCAATTTCTCTTACTATAGATATAGAAGACATGGCTGGTAAAAATGCACCTGCACCAAATTCAACCATTGTAGGGCGAGACTGCATAACCAAAACTAAACCTAAAATAAAAGCAGTAGTACCTACAAGTATAAAAGATTTTATACCTATTTCATAACATTGATTCCATACTTCTCTAAATTCATAAGGTGGTTGTATGCCTATTTTAAAAACTTTAAAAGAAAATTGAACTAATTCAGCTATTCCATAAAAGAATTCATCTATAACTTTAGAAAATACGGTTTCATTCTTTTGATTAGGTTCCATTTTTTATCATAAAAAAATTAAATACTACATCAAAACTAAGTTATATTCTTTATATAAAACCTGATTTAAATCAAATATAGAAATTGCCTTAGTTAAATTATCTAAGGCAATTTCTATATTTGAAGAATATAAAATGTAGCTATCTATTATGTGCTAATTAAATTAGGTATTATCTGTGTTTTACTTCTAACCCTAATTCTTTTAACTGTTTTGCATCAATTGTTGAGGGTGCTTCTAACATCACATCTCTACCTGAATTATTTTTAGGGAAAGCAATAAAATCACGAATCGTTTCTTGTCCGCCAAGCAAAGAACAAAACCTGTCTAAACCAAAAGCAATACCTCCGTGCGGGGGTGCTCCATATTCGAAAGCACCTAATAAGAAACCGAATTTTTCTTGTGCCTCACTCTTACTTAAACCCAATGCTGCAAACATTTGTTCTTGCAACGCCCGTTGATGAATCCTTATAGACCCCCCTCCAATTTCTGTGCCATTTAACACAATATCATAAGCATTTGCCTTAATTTCTCCATATTTATGTGGATTATCTAATAAGTATATT
>CAIYTT010000175.1 GCA_903929195.1 uncultured Bacteroidota bacterium | reverse complement strand
CAAAACACCTTTTAAATTGTATATTTGCAAAAAAGATAGAATGCAAAAAAGATATGCATTTTATTATTTACACATAAAAATATATTATTTATTTAATTCGCTTACATACAAAATCAATATTTTTCATTAACTTAGTATAATAAAATATTTTCTTCAACAAAACATGAATGCAACATTTCACTATGTGATTAAATTAAAATTAATTCGTTTAAAAGAAACGAAGGAAATTGCATTTATAGAACTTGAAGAGAAATTTGAAAATAATAATCCCATATATGCAAGGGAACAAGCATTTTTTATTTATCAAAATTATATAAATTCATTTCTAAACCGTAAGGGCGAAAAGTATCAATCAGAGAAAATAGCAAGTGAAAAATTAAGTACTTTTTTTAATCCAAGTACTAATACAAAAATTAATTTCGCAGGTAATGAAATTGATTTTGAAAATACAATTGGCAATGGTATTGCAATCTTTGTAGTAATAGATAAGCCTGAAGAAAATTACGTAATTGAAGATAAAAAAGGTGATAGTTTTTTAATACATGGTATCGGTAACTTAGGGTGGGCTAATGACCCCCAAAGCATAATAACAGGACTAACACACGAACTTTGGTATTACGAACAATGCCGATACAATTACAAAAATTACAAACAGACAATAAATTTTTATGAATACGATATTGCACAGTCTGCATTTATTGAAATATTAAAAACACCTTTTGATTGGACAGATTATAACAAACCTTTTCTAAATAACAATAATATATATTGTAGTAGCGATGAGTTACAGCCTTTAATTAAATACATTAGCGATGGCGAAAACCATCAAATAGAATTTAAACCTACCTTATTATTTAATCACAAAACAAAGAAAGGCGGCATAAGTATAAAGGGAATTATCGCCAAAACTATTTGTGCCTTTTTAAATGCAGATGGTGGCTTTCTATTTATAGGCATTAATAGTAAAGGCGAAATACAAGGGTTAGATTTTGACTATAGCTTATCGAACGGAATAAATAAATACGTCTATTTTCAATTGGAATTTGAACAGATGTTAGAACATTTTCTTTCATTGTCTGTAAAAAGCAATGTGAGTGGCAGGTTTTATAAAATTGACGATAAAGATGTTTTTGTTGTAACTGTATTACCAAGCAAACACAGACCCATTTTTATTAACGGACAAGAAAATAAAGAATTTTATGTCCGCATTGAATCATCTGCAAGGCACATTTCGGATATAGAAGAAATAGTAACTTACTGTTTAAGTAAATGGTAAAATTGCCATATATGGAAATAGTTGGCTTACTATTTTTGAATCTTGGTTACTAACAAAAAATAGTACAGAAAAATAAAAAACAATAATGAAATATTTATGGCTGCACATTACCACAATAATAAATACTTATAACGGGGAAACTCCGCTTGCACATTTTCTTAAAAACTATTATAAACAGAACCCTAAATTAGGCAGTAGAGACCGAAAAATATTGAATGAAATGTGCTATAGCTGGTACAGATGCAGCAAAGCGTTTGACATAACGGTATTTGAAGAAAAAATTAAAGCTTGTATTAAATATACAAACAATGGATTATTAAGCGATAATTTAAACCACATTTTCAAAGACATACCGGATAATAATAATACAATTGAATTTAATTTACTATTTCCTAATGCAATTGAATTTTCGGAAGGTATTACAAAAATAGACTGGTTGAAATCGATGCTGGTACAACCATCTCTATTTATTAGAATACGAAAAGACAAAGAGCAACTATTTCAATTATTAGAAAAAGCAACTATCCCTTATCGTTTTATAAAAGATAATTGTTTTGCATTACCAAATGGTGCTAAAATTGACGAATTGCTACCACCTGAAAATTATGTGGTACAAGATGCATCATCGCAACAAACAGGAAATTTCTTTAAGCCACAAAAAAATGAATTATGGTACGACTGTTGTGCAGGTGCAGGCGGTAAATCTTTACTATTAAAAGATTTAGAGCCGGGCGTAAGGCTCACAATATCAGACAAAAGAGAATCAATAATATATAATTTAAAACAACGATTTAAATTATACAAGCATATACAACCTGTAGCCCATTTAACAGATGCTGCAAATGAAAAGACATTAAATACAGCCTTAAAAGGAAAGCTATTTGATTCTATTATCTGCGATGCTCCTTGCTCGGGTTCTGGAACTTTTGCACGCACACCGGAACAACTCTTCTTTTTTGATGTAAATTCCCTAAAAGAATATACAGACAAGCAAAAAGCGATAAGCATTAATGTATCAAAATACCTTAAACCGGGCGGCAGAATTATTTACATTACTTGCTCTGTTTTCAAATGCGAAAACGAAGACGTTATTTCTTATTTATGTAAAACTACAAATCTTAAACTAATAAAAATGCAGCTAATTAATGGTATAAGCGAAAAAGCAGACAGCATGTTCATTGCCATTTTGCAAAATTAAAACGACTATTTAGTTGTTTTTAATTTCACTATTGCTACTAAATCACCTACATTGTTTAGTTTCATAACTTCCATAAGTTTCAGCTTTATTGCAAAATGTTTTTCAACACTATCAATAAGCATCATGTGTGTTAGTGAGTCCCAACCGTCAACATCAGCAGCAGTGGTTTCGTAAGTAAGAACTACATTTGGTTTTTTTAGTATTTTAGTAAATAGTTTATTTACTTGTTCTAATATTTCTTGATCTTCCATTTTATTAATTATTTATATATTTTTCGTATAATATTTTTGTATTGGTAGGCAATAAATTTAAAATGTCATTATTGGTACATGTTTTTTCTTTTGCTTTTACAAAACCCAATTTTGTAAGTGCATTTACGGGGCTATTATTATTTTTAAGAACTATACCTTGTATTTTTTCAAAAGTTTTTCCACTTTCTAATTTCAAACGAACGCGTTCATTTACTAATTTGCCATAAAGCCCCAAACCTCTAAATTTATCTACCGTGTATGAAATTTCAATTTGTAAAGAATTCTCATCTCTATGAAAATCAATTTCATTCATTAATTTAAGATTGGGTGCAGCATCCAGAAGCTTATTTCTATCCATAAAATGCATAAGTAAATTGCTCTTAATCATGCTGCTTGTCATTCCACTTTCTTTTTCTAACCACCCACCCATTGTTGCGGCACGTTCACCATCGACCTCTGCAATTAAATAGCCTGAAATACATAATTCTTGTCCTTCAAAATCTTCATCAAGAATATTACTTAATATTTCTCGGAATTCTGCTTCTGAAATTGAAAATATTTTACAATAACTAATAATATCCGAGCCACTTTTTTCGGCTTCAATAATTGCAGTTGTTATAAACTCTTTATCTTCAATTGTGGCCTTTCTAATAGTTATATTCATTTTGATTGCTGAATTAGTTCTTTAAGTTTATTTCTATCTGTTTTGCCATTACTATTTAAAGGAAAAGATGAAACAAAATGTATTTCAGATGGAATCATGTATGCCGGTACCTTTTGTTTCAAATCATCAATTATATGTTCCATATTTTGCATTTCTGTTTCAAAAACAGCAAATAGCTGATTAAAACCATTTTGATTGCCAATAGCCAGAACAACTAAGTTAATATCATTTGTTATTTTTCTTAAATGAAATTCAATTTCGCTGAGTTCTACTCTAAATCCCTGTATTTTAACTTGATGGTCAACCCGTCCACAATACAAAAAATTACCTTTATCGTTAATGAATGCAATATCGCCTGTTTTATAATATTTTTTATTGTTCAGTTCAAAAAAAGATTCTTTATTTCGTTCGTTATTTAAATACCCGGGGGTTAATTGTAATCCAAACAAACATAATTCACCTTTTGTGCCATTTGTAATTTGGTTCTTATTTTCATCTACAACAATTGCTTCCATACCCTGCATTGGCTTGCCAATAGACAACATGCTATTATATTCCTCCAATTCCTCTATATTGTTGAGAGGGTATGTAAGGCAGAAAATGGTTGCTTCTGTAGGTCCATATACATTTTCAATAATAGCATTAGGCACGCATTTAGCCCATTCACATACAACATCTTTATATAATGCCTCTCCACAAAACAAAGAATATTTTAAATGTGGCAGATTTATTTCATTAAAATAAGGTCTTAAATAGGTAATAATAGAAGGCACCATTAAAGCAAACGTAATAGCATGTTCTTCTAAAGTGGAATAAACGTTTGTGAACTTTGTACCTGTATCCGGTATTGTATAAACGCACGCACCTATACATAAAGGAATTAGATAAGACATGATAGAAAGGTCAAACGTAAGGTCGAACATTTGTAAAAATCTATCATCTTCATTATGCTTATAGCCCAATGCAAAAAAAGCTTCAACAAAAGAATCTAAATTCCTATATGTTATTGGCACACCTTTAGGAACACCGGTACTACCCGAAGTAAATAAAATATATGCATACGTGTAGGCAATTGATTCGTCAGGAATTTTTAACACAGAATTATTTACTTCTTCACCATTATTTTCAATATTAATCAACTCAATACCATCAAAAGAATAATCAGTAGATTTAGACAAAAGATACTCAATACCTGCCTGATTAATAATTTGTTGTATTCTATCGCTTGGTTGATGCGGGTGAAGAGGGATATATGTTTTACCGGTTAATAGACAAGCCAAGATTGCTGCATAAGTTTCTATATCATCGCTTGCTATAATACCAATTCTTTGTTGGTTTTTACATTCTATTTCAATTTTTTTAGAAATAGAAAATATTTGAGAATAAAATTCCGAATATGAATAATATTTATTCTTAATACAAAATGCATTTTTATTAGAAAATGTATTAAATATAGCGTGTATTTTATTTATGAATATCATTACTTAAAATAAAATTATATTAATTATAGAGTTTACTTTTTGCAAAATTATTTATGCAACTATCTTTATATAGCAAAGAATTACCAAATATCAGAATATTCCTAAAAACACGAAATAATTATTATTACTCAAATTGTTATTTAAATACATTGTCGTTTAGAAAAATTAAATATACAATTCTATTTGTACCAACCGGAATAATTATGCCGCTTAGAATAACCTCTTACATGCCTTGCACCATAATGTTTTTTAGGCTTAAAGAAATAAGTGCTACCCCTGCGAGATTGGCTGGAATTATGCCACCTTCTATAATGTCTGTAATTATTAGAATGTCGAGTTGACCTATAAGAATGACTTGAACGATGCGATGTGGGGCTATGTGCACAACTACTAAACTCTAATAGTACAATAAAAAGTGAAAATATAAATAATATTATTTTATTTCTCATACAGGCATCAAAAATTAAAGAATTATTTTTGAGGGCTAAAGTACAATTTTATTTATGTTTTTCAGCTAATTGTTTAAAAAACAAACAAATAAATTTTGTTACAAATAAGCAAACATTGAAAACATAAATAATGAGATAAGTAATTAGTTATACCTTTGGGTTATTAAAAAAGGAGGGTTATTATGAATACCGAGACAAGATTAAAAGAATTATTGAACCAAAAAATAGTAATTATTGATGGGGCAATGGGTACAATGATACAACGTTATCAATTAGAGGAAAGTGATTATAGAGGCGAAAGATTTAAAAACTGGCATAAAGATGTAAAAGGAAACAATGACCTTTTATGCTTAACAAAACCAAATATAATTAAAGAAATACACAAACAATATCTGCAAGCAGGAGCAAATATATTAGAAACAAACACGTTTAATGGGCAAGTAATTTCTTTGGCCGATTATGATATGCAGTCTTTGGCTTATGAAATAAATTATGAAGCAGCAAAAATTGCTAAAGAAGCGGTAAAAGAATTTAAAGAAGAAACCGGTAACAAAGATTGTTTTGTAGCCGGTGCAATCGGCCCCATGAATAAAACGCTGTCTTTATCTCCCGATGTTAATAACCCCGGTTACCGTGCAGTTACGTTCGATGAGGTTGCCGATGCTTATTATGAACAAATTAGTGGCTTAGTAGATGGCGGTGCAGATATTTTACTTGTAGAAACAATTTTTGACACGTTGAATGCAAAAGCTGCTATATATGCTATTAATAAATATTTTGTAGAAACAAAAAAAGAAAGATTACCGGTAATGATTTCAGGTACTATTACCGATGCATCGGGTAGAACACTAAGCGGACAAACATTAGAAGCTTTTTATATTTCCATAATGCATGCCAACCCTATAAGTATCGGCTTAAACTGTGCTTTAGGTGCAGAACAAATGAGACCTTATATTCAAGAGTTGTCTGAACTGGCGGCATGTTATGTGAGTGCATACCCTAATGCGGGTTTGCCTAATGCAATGGGGGAATATGACGAAACACCCGAAACCATGTGTGCAACCGTATCGGAGTTTGCAAGAGAGGTATGGGTTAATTTAGTTGGTGGTTGCTGCGGCACTACTCCACTCCACATTGCAGCAATTGCAAAGGCAATGAAACAATTTAAACCAAGAGAATTGCCAGTAAGTGTGGAGGAGTAGAAAGGAATAGTAAAATTCGCAAATAACCAAACATGAAACCAATCATACCAATATTAATAGCTTCTGTTTTTCTTATTCTTTCTGCTTGCAATGATTCCGTAAATAAAAATGAAGCAGAAACGAATAACAGTAAACCGATACCACAAATAAAAGTGCCTGTTTTTAATGCAGACAGTGCCTATAGCTATGTTGCGTATCAAACTACTTTAGGACCTCGCACACCGGGTAGTGATGCACAAACTAAATGTGCCCAATGGATGCTTGCTGAATTGAAACAATTTTGCGATACGGTTTATGAGCAAAAAACAACTGTAAAAAGCGGTGATGGTAAAATGCTGCCTTGTATCAATTTAATTGGAGTTATTAACCCTACCGCACCCAAACGCATTCTTTTTCTTACGCATTGGGACAGCCGCCCCTGGGCAGATAACGATACAAAAGACAAAGAGAAACCTATAATTGCTGCCGATGATGCCGGTAGTGGTGTTGGTGTATTAATAGAGGTAGCAAGAGAACTGCAACAACAACATCTGTCTGCTAATACAGGTATTGATATATTATTTACTGATGTAGAAGACTTTGGCAGAAGTGAATGGGGCGAAGAATCTTATTGCTTGGGTACTCAATATTGGGCTCATAACCCGCATGTTGCAGGCTATAAGGCTGCTTATGGAATATTATTGGATATGGTAGGTGCTCGTAATGCTCAATTCCCTTTAGAGGGCTTGTCATCTCAATTTGCTAATGATATACAACAAAAAGTTTGGCAAGCGGCAGGACATGCAGGCTACTCTTCTTTTTTCATTTATACCAATGCCGCAGCAATAACCGATGACCACGTTCCTGTTAACCGTATAACAGGCATAAAAACGATTGATATTATTAACCTTAGCACCGACCCGGATAAACCTTTTGCTCCCCATTGGCATACTCATGCCGATGATTTAAATATTATTGATAAAACAACTTTAAAAGCAGTAGGGCAAACACTATTGCAAACAATTTATGAAGAAGATGCTCCGGCTTTATGAGTTTAATTATCGTTTATTAGTATCTTTATAATCTGTAATAATTTTAATTTATCCTTTTGTTTTGTATATATCATTATAATACCTACTTTCATGCTGTAATTTTACTAAAAGAATTAAGAATTATGAAAAAAATAGTCCTTTTTACACTCCTTATTGCTCTCATTTGGTGTCCTAAGCAGACTAATGCACAGATTTTTACCGTACAACAAGATTCGTTTTATATATATCCTAATGCCCCGGCTTTTGTAGATGATACTGTTAAAGTAGATACTGCAAGTGTTACCATACTTTGGAATGTTTTTTATACCGATTTCCCTATGGACTGGAGAGCAATATCTGGCTTTTGCGATAATTTTATTAGTTATCCTTTAAATACGCTTTTAGACACAGTACTAACCAATAGAATAAGAACCTCCAATCCTTATGTAGCAGGTGCACCAAAAACATTCCGCTTTTATATGGAACCTTACTCAGGCGATACATTGGGTACTCATATTGTTAGAGTTCGATTAAAAAACTCTACAAAATCCACGAATATAGATACCTTAACTTATATCGTAAAATTCAATGGAATATCAGGTGTTCCTGAAGTTACACAATCTAAAGCAGCAGTCGTTTTATATCCAAATCCGGCAAACAATCTATTAAATATTAGTTGGAGCAATAGAATTAGTGCCACTCATGTTGAAGTACTTAATATGGATGGTTGTATTGTTTCAACAAAAGAAGTTGCCGATAACTTTGCAACTATTAATATTAATAATTACTCTAAGGGTGTATATTTCATCCGGTTTTTTGACCAACAAGGAAATTTGACTCAAACCGAAAAATTCATCAAAAATTAGAAGTGTGATATTGTTTTATAACATATACAAAAACAATATCACACTTCTAATTTTTCCTAAGGCAACTATTACTTACAAAATAGGTATTTTATAAGTTTTCTGTCTCTATTAATCTTGATGCTATACATTTGCGAGCCTCTTTAGTGTTATAACTCGATACTTTTGTAAATCTTTTCATACCCATAAGCATCATACGTTGTTCATCTCCACTGGCAAACGAGTTGATGGCACATTTACCTGCAACATTTATTCTATCTGCTGCATCGTAAATAAACGTACGGGTAATGTCTAAAGCAAAAGAAGCGTTCAGATTGTTATTCTGCGTCATTTTCATAGTACGCAATAAAACACTTTCAGCCTGAAAAGTATCAATAAGCATATCTGCAATATTCATAAGTATTTCTTGTTCGTGTTCTATTTGCATCATAAGAGTTTGCACTGCAGCACCGGCACACATCAATATTGCTTTTTTAAAATTAGCAATTGCTTTTTTCTCTTCGGCAAATGGAGCATCGTCTGTGCCAAAATCGGGCATTGAGGTAAGTTCTTTTTGCACGCCCATAGCAGCACTCATTAAATTTATACGTCCTTTCATAGCTCTTTTCAGGTACATATCTAACACAAGCAGTCTGTTTATTTCATTAGTACCTTCAAAAATTCGATTGATACGGCTATCGCGGTAGGCACGAGAAATATTATATTCATCCGAAAACCCATTACCACCATGTATTTGTACGCCCTCATCTACAACATAGTCTATACATTCCGACCCTAAAACTTTAAGCATAGCACATTCTATAGCATATTCTTCCGCAGCACCCAATAAAGCCCCCATACCCTTTCCTTCATTTAGTAGAGCCTGTTCTTTATCGTCTATCCATTGTGCAGTACGAAACAAAGCGGCTTCCGCTGCAAAGGTTCTAATAGCCATTTCTGCCAATTTATGTTGAATGGCACCAAAATTTGCTATTGGTGTTTTAAACTGCTCACGAGTTTTGGCATAAACAATAGAAGTATGAATAGCTAATTTTGAAGCCCCTGTAGTAGCAGCACATAATTTAAGCCTGCCAATATTTAATATATTAAATGCAATAAGGTGTCCTTTGCCTATTTCGCCAAGTAAGTTTTCTTTAGGAATAATACAGTTTTCAAAAAACAACTGTCTTGTGCTGGAACCTTTAATGCCCATTTTATGTTCTTCTTCTCCATAAGATAAGCCGGGAGTGCCTTTTTCTACAATAAATGCAGAAAATTGAGTACCGTCTAATTTAGCAAACACAGTAAATACATCAGCAAAGCCTGCATTTGTTATCCATATTTTTTGCCCATTTAATATATATTTTGTTCCATCTTCGCTTAATTTAGCTGTTGTTTTAGCCCCTAATGCATCACTACCCGACCCCGGCTCTGTTAGTGCATAAGCACCTTTCATTTCGCCGGTTGCCAACTTAGGTATATATTTTTCTTTTTGTGCCTGTGTACCAAAATATAAAATTGGCAACGAGCCAATGCCATTATGTGCCGACATAGCTACTGCAAAAGAATGCCCGGCACCAAGACTATCATTTATAAGTGTGGCTGTAACAAAATCTTTGCCCAACCCGCCAAACTCCTCCGGAAAAGCAGCACCAAGCAAACCTAATTCACCGGCTTTTTCAATAAGAGAAGGCATAAGACCTGCTTGTTGTGCATCTAATTCTACTAAATGTGGTAAAACTTCTTTTTTCAAGAATTCATTACAAATTCCCTGCACCATTAATTGTTCTTCGGAAAAGTCCTCTGGAGTAAATGTATTTTCGGGTAGTGATTCTTGTATTAAAAAGCCGCCACCTTGTATATTTTGCATTGTTTTTGTTTCCATAAAATAAGTTTTCATAAAGATACAGATAAAAGAAAATATCCAAAAAGAAGTTAACAAATTAGGAGGGTAAAAAACAAAAAAATAATTTCATTAATATTCAAAATGCCTTAAAGTATCTTTTAAATATTGCTTAGTTATATCAATAACATCATTTTTTACATATAATATTTGCGCATTATCTTGCCTCAAATCATTTAGTAAACTATCACTTTGTATGTGTGTTGTTGAATCAGCAAAAATTAGTTTTTTACTGTTTTTTTGATAAAACTCAAAAATATAACCCTCTCCTATATCCCACTTTAAGCATCCGTCATCGTTTTCATCTGTTTTTTTTCTCCAAACATATACTGTTTTTGTATCCGGGTGTATCGTACCATTTTTAATAGCTTGTTCAAATTTATATGCCATATTTTGGGCATCGGTAATATAATAATTAGGTACTGCTCTTTTAAAATAATTAGCATCAATCATCATAAAGTAGAGTATAAATACTATAAATACTTTATTTTTAGTACGCATGTCCTTAAATTCAATACCGTTTAATGCAATAACAATCATTATAATAAAAACGCAAAAGGATGCCTGTAACCATCTCTGTTCTAATCTAATAGTAACAATGGCGGGTATAAGACAAAACATGAAAAGAATTGGCAATAAAATGAATATTTTTATATTGTATTTATTTGCATCATATTTTGCAAATAAAAATTTTATATACTTTTTTATATACAAAATAAATAACGTTACTAACGTAGCGGTTAATAGCAGTACTAAAATTTGTTGTAAAAATGGTAAAGCAGTAAAAGGAGAACCTGTATGTGAAAGATTCCCGATATTTATTTGAAAAATACATAAAACTGCCTGTGAAAAATAGGTAACAGCTGATAAAAAAGAAAAAGTAATAGTTGTGCCGCCTGTACCTACAAAAAAAGGCATTGAATAAACATATTTTTTTATTGCTACATTTAATACTATTGATGCTATTGCCATTGCACAAATAAATATTTTATTTGAGAACGTTATTTTTTTAACATAAGGAAAGAATAGTGCAACTAAAATAATAAAAGGGAATAAAACAATGTATCTTTCGTGTGTATATATACACATATTTGCAAATAAAATGCTTATTGCAAAATTGTACAATATCTTTTTTTCTGTAAATTCAATATTTATCACAGTATTCAGAATGAAAAATAATGATAATAAAAAGAAACTTATAGCTAAGCCCTCCAACACCCCACCATTGTAAATTTGCGATGTAACAAAAAATGAAAACCTAGTTAAGCCATATAAAAGACTAAAAGCAAGTGCAAAAAATGGAGATTTCAGAAATTTATTAAGAATAAGAGCAAGAATATAAGTATTAATAGTTTGTATGCCAACATTAAAAAGATAATAAGCAGAAAGGTTTTTATAAAATAATACAAAAACTAACTTCGTAAGTAATACTGATATTGGTCTATATTTCTCATAATTTGTAGAAAGACCCATTATTTCTGAAAAACTATTAGCCTTTAATAAACTATGATATAAATATAAATCATCGCCATAAATCGTATAGGTTCTACATTTTAAAAAATACAAATAAATTATAATCGGAATAGCCAATAACGACATTATCCAAATATATTGTTTCGTTTTTTTCATATTATAACAAAAGTAGCTAATAATTTTACAAATAAAAACGTAGTCATTATTGTTTGAATACAATTATGGCAATAAAAAATTTCGCAATGTTTATATTATGCAAGGTAGAATTCCCAAGACTTATTTTACTGATTTTATATTTTTAAAGAATTTCATGGGTATTAAAATCATAATGAAAATAAACAATGCTATACATAATTTCCAAATCCAAAATAAATGAATGTATTGAATACTCCATACTATTACGGCAACTATAATAAAGGTTTTAATAAATTCTAATAAAGATAGTTTCAATTGTTTTTCTTTTACATTAATATAATATAACAAAAATTGTATTAAAATACTTACGGTAGATGCTATTGCAGCACCAATTGCATGCAATTGCGGTATTAATAATATATTTAAAACAATATTACTAACCGTAACAAATGCAGATATTATAAAAGTTAATTTTAAATGCCCTTTGGCGAAAGCAATTGTCCATAGATAATTATTAATAAATAACATGGGCAAGCCCATAGACAAAAGCATATATACCCATTTTGTTTCTTCACCGTATTTATTATGTGTAAATAAATTAACTATATCTACCCAACAAATATTTAATATTAACGGTATAAAAGCCCATATTACACTTTCTATTTTCCACAAAGAATTTAATTGTTGTATTTTATCATCATTAATATTTTCATCGTTACTATATATTCTTGCTAATTTAGGTAATAAAATAGGTGCAATTATTAATAAGGGTATTCTAGACGATTCAAATGCTTTATAAGAGAATGAATAATCGGCAGTAAATACTTTAGTACTCATTATTCCTAATAATATCCAATCCATACGTGCAAATGCAGAATCAAGTAGAACCGTTCCGGTTTGGGGTAAAGATTCTTTAATAAGCGAGAAATACAATTTTAATTTAAAAACAATTCTTAAGGGACTATTTAAAATTTTATATGCAAGAAATATGCACAATACTAATTCTATTATACCCGAAACAATAAACATCATCCCTAAATTAGGTACGGTAACCTTATTGATAAGAATGATTGTTATTATAAAAAAAAACCGAATTAAATTAGAAGTAATATTCATGAATGCCAAATGCCAAAATTTTTCGCAGCCCATTGCCAAATATTTAAACGGACCTGAAATAAAACTTAATAAGGTACTTACGCATATAGGTAGAAACAAACTATGTTTTACATAAAAGGTAGGCACTAAAAAATAATGAATTGATATAAACAACACACAAATAGCAGATAAAGCTACTGTGTGAAACAAATAAGTGCCGGCAATACTTTGCTTGTCTGCACCTGCCGAAATTTTTCTTACTACAATATAGTCGAAACCAAATGTTAGAATTACAGAAATAGTGATGGTAACTGCAATAGACCAATTTATATCTCCAAAAATGTCTTTTTCGGAAAATGAGGATAATAAAAGAAAAAACAATAGCCCTAAAAGCTGATTACCAACAATTTGAAAGGTAGAAGCAGAAAATATCTTTAAATGTTTTTTCATCCAATTCAGAATGCAAGGTATATTTATTTTTTCAGTAAATATTCTGCCTTTTAATTTTAATAATTTTACTACCTCAATAATGCTCTAATATGTAACTATTCATGCTTGCAAAATAAAAAGTAAATATTCCATTTTCAAAATCCTGAAAGGATGATATTATTATAGAAAATGTCAATTTCATTAACACAAAACCCAGAATGGGTGATATTATTTTCAATACATTATAAAATAATATCACCCATTCTGGGTTTGTAGCATTTTACATTTTATATTGCTATAATAATATCATCCCCTCAGGATTCATTTTATTGAGACTGAATAGCTACCTAAATACAATTATCTATTATATATATCTTAAACATTAAATTAAACAATACAATATACCTATTATTCTTAGTTTATTTCATAGTATCTTTATGCTGTTAATAGTTAGAAATGAAATTGAAACAGGCACTTTTATTATTGCTTTTATTGCTGATAGGCATAAAAGATGTAAGTGCACGTAGGCATAAATATCATGGTTTGCCAAGAACAGAGGCAGAATTAATGAATAGTGTAATTACCTGTTTGCAAAATAAAGATACAGCAGCTTATTATTATCAGTTTCCACCCTTTGATACATTATGGCATTTAGTTATGCATAATAATGATAATTCGCCCGAAGTAGTGAAAGCTTTGGCTATTTTAAAAGAAGACCCTAAAGTATTAATTGATTTCGACCCACATTATAACCCTTCTATTTTAGGTCATTTTGCTTATGTACTTCAAAAAGGGGAAGACTCCGGCATACACTGGCATAATATTGTTATGCAACGCTTTGAGGTACAAAAGCTGGAATTAGACCATAGTGCCATAAAAGGATACGAGGTAATAGCACCGGAGCGATTTAGAGGTTTTTTATTTGTAAGAGACTTAATAGGACGGCAAACATTTTGCATAACAATTACTGAAATACAGAAAATAAAAGGGTTTTATTTCGGAGGGCAATTACTTAATATTTTTCAGGCTAATAATATTGATGAATATTTTATGAAGGAAGAATTTGAAAAAAAATATATAGCTAAAATGAGTATGATTGATTCATCGGAAATACGTGCTTCTTTAGATTCAATAAAACGAGATTCTTTGAAAACGGATTCTTTAAAAAACGGATGGATCTATAAATTAAGTGATACAACTAATAAAAATACAATTAAAGATTCCAGTAAGAATTATTTAGATGTAAACACTGCTGATGAAGAAAAACCTAAATTAAGAAAGGAAGTTGTGGACAGAAAATATTATGAGGGCAAATTTGATGAAGATATACAGGTAGAACTTTTTGTAAGATACATGAAAAATTTAAGCAATGGGAAAATTGCTTTTTGGGATGGCTTATATAAAATTGGTGACCAAGAGAATTATATAAAGCTTGAAATTTCCAAATCGGCTGATGGGTTATGGGAATTTGATGACGACCCACCATTGGGCAGTATGGAGTTAAGACTAAAAGATAAAACCTATACGGGTACATGGACAAATAATGAAAATCAAACAGGGTACGATGTGGTGCTTAAACAAGCACCAATTGCACAACAAAAATTAGAAATGTTAGAAAATATACTTGAAAAAGATCTAACAACAGACTCAGACCAAGACAGCAAGGATAAAAACAAAGGTAAAACCAAGAAGAAAAGAGTAAATATAGATGCAGAAAGGGGAAATGATACGAATCAGTGATAAGAAAGTTTTTTCATCTACTTATTTTATTATATTATTATGCTATCAATATTTATACTGTTTTAATTACTTTTCGTAAATTTGAATAACTAATACAACTTTTATGTCAATACAGCAAATGCAGGAAAAAATTATTGAAAGGGTAGGAGAAGTAAATGATGAAAATGTACTTTAGATGCTTGATGAAGAATTAGCTTTTTATCTTGAAAATAAAGAATATGCAACTACTTTACTTTCTGAAAAAGATTTAGAGGAGTTGACAATGCTTGCTAATGAACCAATTGAAAATAATACAATTTCTTTAATCGAATTTAAAAATATTATGGATAAATAGCGTATGAAGTAGTTATCAATAAGCGATTTTCCAATAAACTATTACTCTTATTAGATTATCTTCTTACTGAATATGGAGAACGGATTGCAACTGAATTTCAATATAAAATACTTTAAATATTTATATGTTACAATTAAACCCGTTTATTGATGCCCAACCGGAATTGCAAATGTAAGAAGTATATTAATTTCTAAACATAACAGAATGTTCTACACATTAAAAAACGATAAAATTACAATATTAAATCTATATGATACGCGAAGTAATTATAAAAAATTATAGGTCTATTTTTATATTTTTAAGCCATTTCTAAAGAAAAATAGATATTCTATAAATGTCAACTCAAAGTTGATAAATATTCATTTTTAAACATTTTTTTCTATAGCTTAACCTTATAATTCTATTAGTTTATTTATGGTAGCCCAATTGCGGCAGGTACCTGAAGTGCTAAGCTTTTTTTCTATATAGGTGTTTGTAAACATAGAATTACCAAAAGTGTAATATAAAATATAAATTTCGCGGTCTATAATACTGATTTCATCTCCGGTTTCACTTTTTTTAAGTATCATGTTCGCCCTTTCTTCAGCAGGTATTCCGGCAAGGAAAGTTACACCTACCTTACGAGTATCTCCCTCTTTTAAAGTATGATAAGGATTATTGGCTATTATTTGTTTTAACTCCGGTATTGTTCTTATTATCACGGTTACTTCATATCCTAATTCTGCCTTCAAACCTGTTTCTATTTTCATTTTTAGAAAAGAAGCATCTGCTATATCACTATCAAAAACAACATTACCACTTTGTATATAGGTAACAACATTATGAAATGCCATAGATATAAACATTTGTTTTAAGGCAGCCATTTTAATAATTTTATGCCCACTAACATTTATACCTCTTAAAAATGCTATATATCTCATCATACTAATTGCAAATCTAATAAAGTAATTCCTATCTTACTGTCGGCTTCTTAGGTTTATTTATGTATTCTATAATATATTTTGGTTTGGGTTTTATAGGGTGTTTTTTATAATAATCGTTATAAGTAGCCGATAAGGCATTTAATAATAAGAGACCTTGTAATTGATAACCTGCATTGGTAAAATGTATGCCATCGTGCCCCAACAAGTTATATCTTTTAAATGCTACAGTACCGGTAGCACCGTCTGTAATTTTATTTAGGTCCCAAAGAGGTACATCGTGTTCATCGCAATAGTGTGCAAGTGCATGCGAAACTGCCTGAACAGAGGGATTTGGCTTTTTCATTTTAAAATAAGAACCCGGAGGCGTTGTAATTAATATACATGCTTTGGGTGCAATTTTATGAATTTTATGTACAAAAGAATCACATACTGCAATAAAGGCAGGTTCGTTAAGTTTAGGCGTTTGGGCTTCGTTAGTGCCAAGCGAAACAATAAATAGATCGCCATGTAACGCAGTAAGCTGTTTCCAAAACAAAGGATTGTTTAAGTATTGGTCGTAACGGGCTCCATTAACACCAATTGTATGATACAATACACCACACGTATCTTTTCTTTCAAGCGATACGCCATAGAAACTATAATCGCAATGCCCGGGCATATCATTTTTACATAACTCAAAACCCGTAAGTAAGGAATCAGACTCAAATACTATAGAAGGAGTATCTACATTAGGACGAGAATAGAGGGTTATCGGTTTCTTTAAATTACTGTCGGTAAGCCGGTAACAAGCACTGTCGTTACATAAAAAGAAAACCATACGATTAAAATGTTCTTGCTTACCGTCCATTTCCTTTAAATGTATTCTTACTGTGGCATTTTGTTTATTGCTATGAATACCAAAACCACTAATACCGGTTTGTATATCTTTGTCTATACCTATACGGTTACTTTTCCAGGTAGTGTTAGACGATGAACTTACGTCGTGTGGTGCATTTGAATTTGCTAATTGGTATGGGAAAACAATTCCACGACCGGCATCACCAAAAAAGTCTTGTAGTCCGTTACGTAATACCGATGTTTCCATATCAGCCTGTAAGTGCGAGTCGCCAATATGCACAATTGTTACTTTTCCTTTATGGTTTACATGAACTTTAACGAGTTTTTTTAATACAGAGTCTAACTTAGAGCTATGAGTAATAATGTTCTCGTCATAGTCTATAAACGAATAATAAGGTGGCGGATTGGGCAACCATTTATTACTGTCTGCAACCTCGTTTTGTGCAATACTACGAAATGCAATAAGTATAAATAAAAAAATGAATAAACGGGTTGTCATTAAAAATTGGAAACGATTTCAGAAATTGGAAGTAAAGTAATCATAAAACAGTATCTACAGCTATAGTTTAGGTAATAAGCTCTACTTTTAAGATTCCGTTTAGAAAAAAGCGAACTGCATATAACTATTCAGTATGCATGCGGGTAGTTGCTATTTATGTTCTAATAATATTAGACGCTGTAAAATGTTTTGCTGTAAAATTTCTAATTCATTTATTCTGCTCGAAAAATCTGTTGGCTCATTTAGTTGCGGAGAAAACTTATAAGTTACCTCCCATAGCTCTTTAACATCAAGTATGTTTAACTCTTTTGTTGGATATGAATTATTGACATTTGTATCTGATTTTAAATATAGCTTCTCAAAATCCTTAGATATGTCTATTATTCTTTTAATGTAAATACCTGTAGCATGCACAATTACATATATTTTACCAACAAAAACATCAGTAATATTTTTAATTTCTTCTGCCAAAACTTTATCATTTTCATATAAAGTCGGTATCATCTCATTATCTGCAACATCAAAAAGCCGGTATAGTTTATCTTTTATCCAAGGAATTATTATAGTAGGTAATGATTTTATAAATTCATTATCTTTATAATAAATAAGGTATTTTGTAAATAAATTACTCGAAACATAACCTATTTTTTCGGAAAAGTCTTGTTCTATTTGGTGTGTTTGCGGGCTGTCAATATGATAGTTATCTTGAACCTGATTTGTTAATTGATGTATATTGGGGTCTAATGTTATACTTATCTCTTGTATAGAGCTAGATAATGAACCTATTTGGGGAATACTTTCAGATGAATTCTTTGGTAATTGTTCTTGTTCATAAGTAGTTTTTAGCATGCTACCTCTGCCTGTTATTAACCAATCAACATTCAATTCCTCAAATTTATTTGAAATATCATGTATTATTTCAAAACTGGGTTTGTTTTTATTGTCTCTAAAGAGTCTATAAATTTTCTCGGCATTTTCATAGCCCAATCTATCTGCAAATTTACTTATGCTTAGATTTTTAACTAATAAGAACTTATGTAATCTTGAACCAAAACTAATCATTTTTTACCACTATTTTCAAATTTATTTGTGTTTTTCAAACATGTTTGTATATTTGCCATTAAATACTAAAAAGAATACTTTAAAATGAGTTTAAAAGAAATTCTTATTGCTTTTCCCGGCAAAGGCATTGTAAAGGTAGCATTTTTGATGAACATTGAAACTAAAAAAACAAATGTAAATATATTACATTCAGACTTTCATTTAAATTTGCCTGATAATTTTAATTTGTATGAAATAAAAGGAGACTGGCAATTTTATAATGAAAATGACAAACTAATTTGCAATGTTGCTGATTTGATTGAAACTGATTTAAATATAGAAAACCAGATATTATTAACAACATATAAAGTAATAGACAAAAATCTAAATGAAGAAGATAATGTTGAAGGAACATTTATTAGATTATAAATTTAATAAATACTCTATTTAAGTACGCCAATATTATTTCTAAATATCTTTACAGCAATAGCCAATAAAATAACACCAAAGAATTTTCTTACAACTGATATACCTGATGGTCCTAATATCCTTTCTAAAAAATTAATTGACTTTAAAGTTATAAAAATAATAATCAAGTTAATAAAAATAGCAATTAAAATGCTATAATATTGATAGGCTGCTTTTAAAGACATAATTGTAGTTAATGTACCCGACCCTGCTATTAATGGAAAAGCTACAGGTATTAATGTACTTGTTCTGGCGTCTTTGTCATGCTTAAAAAATTCAAGCCCCAAAATCATTTCAAGCCCCAAAATAAAAATGACTATAGAACCGGCAATGGCAAAAGACTTAATGTCTAATCCCATAAATTCGAGCATGTTTTCGCCTATTAAAAAGAAAAATAACATTAAGCCGCCCGACACAAGTGTCGCTTGCAATGCATTGATATCGCCAATTTTTTTCTTAATGGAAATGAGTATCGGTAATGCCCCCAATACATCTATTACAGCAAACAATGTGAATGTTACCGTAATTATTTCCGAAATTTCTAATTTACTAAAGCCAAATCCTTCCATAGAAGTACTAAGATAGTTACTTTTGTGATTCAAACTACAAAAATGGCATTAAATAATTATAAACATTCGGTTGCAGAGCGTTTTATGGCTTATGTACAAATAGATACACAAAGCGATTCCGCTTCTGCTACCCAGCCTTCTACTGCAAAACAAAAAAATTTAAGTGCATTATTAGTAAAAGAATTACTAAGTATGGGCATTACAGATGCTGAATTAGACGAACATGGCTATGTATATGCAACCATACCGGCTACTAGCACAAAAAATGTACCTGTATTGTGTTTTTGTGCTCATGTAGATACAGCTCCGGATTGCAGCGGTGCAGGTGTAAAACCCATTTTGCATAAAAACTATGACGGTAAAGATTTGGTATTGCCCGATGATACAAGTATTGTAATATCAACCAAAAACCATTTGTATTTAAAAGAAAAAATTGGAGATGATATTATTACGGCATCAGGTAAAACACTTTTAGGTGCCGATGATAAAGCAGGTGTTGCCATTATTATGGATTTGGCACAATACCTTATTGGTCATCCTGAAATAATGCATGGAAAAATACGTATTCTATTTACACCAGACGAAGAAATAGGGCGTGGAGTAGCTGCCGTGGATATGAAAAAATTAGGGGCCGATTTTGGATACACCCTTGATGGTGGCGAATGTGGACATTTAGAAGGCGAAACATTTTCGGCTGATGCTGCAATTGTTACTTTTAATGGCGTAAGTGTACACCCGGGTTATGCAAAAGGTAAAATGGTAAATGCTATAAAAGCGGCCGCAGATTTTGTAAGCAGATTACCTCTTAATGAATGGTGTCCTGAAACAACTGAAGGTATGGAAGGTTTTGTGCACCCCACCTCTTTTGAAGGAAATTTAGAAAAAGCTACTGTTTCTTTTATTGTAAGAGACTTTGTTACAGCTAAATTAAAAAATCATGAAGAGCGTTTAGAAAATATTGCAAAAGAAACAGAAAATAGATTCCCGGGCATACAAACTGAATTTGTTGTAAAAGAACAATACCGGAACATGAAAGAAATTCTTGATTTAAACCCCAATGTAATGAATTATGCTGACGAAGCATTTATTCGTGCAAACATAAAACCCAATAGAATGAGTATTCGTGGTGGTACAGATGGGTCAAGATTGTCATTTATGGGTTTGCCTTGTCCTAATATATTTACAGGTGAAATGGGCATACATTCAAAACAAGAATATATAAGTGTACAGGACATGGAAAAAGCAGTAGAAGTAATCTTACATCTTGCAGAAATTTGGGAAGAAAAAAGTTAGTTTTCAGGTTACTATTTACTTAGCATTACATTTTAAAAGAGCCAATCAAGCCGTCATTTCATTTCGAATTGACGGCTTGATTTTTTAAGTAATTCAAATAACCGAATGCATATTCTTTATAATTAAACTTGCAACATGCTTGTCTATTGGCAATGTAAAAGTTGATTCTGTAAATTGTTCAAATGGCAACCAAAATGTACGTTCGTTTTCTAATTTGTTAATAATTTTATCAGGTACATTAGCATTCACAATATAATAAATGCTAATAATTTGAGAATTATCATAAGCAGAAGCTTGAAAAAAATCGGTAGTATAAAAATGTTGCTTTATTTCAATATCTAAGTCTAATTCTTCACGCCATTCTCTTTTTAAGCAATCTATAGTTCCTTCACCGTATTGCAAACCACCACCGGGCAATTTTATTATCTTTTTACCCTTTATTAGTTCTTCATTTATCAATATACATGCATTTTTTATACATATACCATAAACTCTTACATTAAAATTGTTATACATAAAAAGCGAGAAATTTATTCTTCATTAAATAAATCTCGTTCCAATATTTCCATACTAATTATATCTATGGCTTCTACCATACGCATGGCAATATTGAGCAATAAATCGGTTTCCTCTTTTTTAATTGTAGCTAATACTTCTTTGTTCATTTCTGTAAATACCAACGAGTGGTCGTTACTATATAAGTCTTCATTCATTTGTACCCAGGTGTTTGTAATACCTAAATCCAGATGTTGGCAATCTGTAAAACTAATAATAAAGTTTTTACTGCCTTTTTGGGTTTGTTCTGTAATCAAATTTTCCAATTTTGCTGCCATTGTGGCATTAAATGTATCGCATATCGGTTTAATAATAGTATAATTATCTTTGGTATCAATTTTGAATTCCATGTTTAGCAGTATTTATAAATTAATTATTGGGTTATAAAAAAGTTATCAAACCATTTTCGGATGTAAATTTCTAAAAAAATTAGAGTAATTTTTTCCAAAACCTAAAAATAACTATATTCGTATAATTATTGCAAATAGATTATTTGTTTTTCAATCATTATCTTTATCATTTAAAAAAAGGACTTATTCATGGATTCTAATTTCTCACCAAAAGTAAAAGAAATCATTTCTTATAGTCGGGAGGAGGCTTTAAGGTTAGGTAATGATTTTATAGGTACAGAACATTTATTATTGGGTCTTATTCGCGAAGGAGACGGCATAGCTTTACGGGTATTACAAAGTATGCGTGTAGATCTTTTTGAACTACGAAAAGACCTAGAACTGGCAATAAAAGACAAAAGCAGCAAACCGCTTGCTAATATTAACAGCTTACCGCTTACTAAACAAGCAGAAAAGGTGATTCGTATTACAGTGCTTGAAGCTAAATCGCTAAAAAGTGCAACTGTAGAAACAGAACACTTAATGCTGTCTATATTAAAAAACAAAGAAAATCCTGCTACACAAATTCTAAATCGCTTTGATGTAGATTATGAAAAATTTAAAGGTGAATTAAGTATTTTGCAAGGTGGTTCGCCAAGGGGAGATTATGGCGACCCGGGTTCGGAGGAGTTTGATGACGATGACGAACGTAAACAATTCTCTCAACAACGTAAACCAACAGGTGGTGCAGCGGGAGCTACAAAGTCTAAAACTCCGGTATTAGACAACTTCGGTCGTGATATTACAAAGTTTGCAGAATTAGGTACTTTAGACCCTATTGTGGGTAGAGATGAAGAAATAGAAAGAGTATCTCAAATATTGTCTCGCCGCAAGAAAAATAATCCTATTTTAATAGGCGAACCAGGAGTAGGTAAAACTGCAATAGTTGAAGGTTTGGCATTACGAATTGTGCAAAGAAAAGTTTCTCGTGTTCTATTTGATAAACGTGTTATTAGTTTAGACTTGGCAGCTTTAGTTGCCGGCACTAAATATCGTGGTCAGTTTGAGGAACGAATGAAAGCAATAATGAACGAGTTAGAGAAAAACCGTGATGTTATTTTGTTTATTGACGAAATACATACTATTGTTGGTGCAGGTGGTGCCTCCGGTTCTTTAGATGCCTCAAATATTTTTAAGCCTGCATTAGCCCGTGGCGACCTGCAATGCATTGGCGCATCAACACTGGATGAATATAGAATGTATATTGAAAAGGATGGTGCATTAGACCGCCGTTTCCAAAAAGTATTAGTAGAACCACCAAGTGTTGAAGAAACAATAATTATTCTTAATAACATAAAATCTAAATACGAAGATTTCCATAACGTAATTTATGATGCTGAATCTATTGAGGCATGTGTAAAACTAAGCGACCGTTACATGACGGACAGACTTTTGCCCGACAAAGCAATTGATGTATTAGACGAAGCCGGTGCAAGAGTGCATTTGAAAAACATTAATGTGCCGCAAAATATTATAGATTTAGAGAAGAAAATTGAAGAAATAAAACAAGAAAAAAACAAGGTAGTTAAAAGTCAGCGTTTTGAAGAAGCTGCAGCTTTAAGAGATAAAGAAAAAAGACTTGGCGAAGAACTTGACAGAGCAAAAGCAGACTGGGAAGAAGAATCTAAGCATAAGCGCTACCCAATAAATGAAGAAGCTATTGCAGAAGTAATCTGTATGATGACAGGCATACCTGTAATGAGAATGGTAGAAGCAGAAAGCTCTAAACTTCGCCGTATGGATGATGACCTAAGAGCAACAGTTGTAGGGCAAGATGAGGCTATCGGTAAAATAGTTAAAGCTATACAGCGTAATCGTGTTGGGCTAAAAGACCCACGCAAACCAATTGGTTCATTTATATTTTTAGGCCCTACCGGTGTAGGTAAAACGGAATTGGCTCGTTGCCTTGCTCGCTATATGTTTGATAGTGATGATGCACTGATACGTGTGGATATGAGCGAATATATGGAGAAGTTTTCGCTTAGTCGCCTTATAGGTGCGCCTCCGGGATATGTTGGCTATGAAGAAGGCGGGCAACTTACTGAAAAAGTAAGGCGTAAACCCTATTCGGTGGTTCTATTAGATGAAATTGAAAAAGCACACCCTGATATTTTCAATATTCTATTACAGGTATTAGATGATGGGCAGTTGACAGATGGATTGGGCAGAAAAGTGGATTTCAAAAATACACTTATTATCATGACTTCTAATATAGGGGTTCGTCAGTTGAAAGACTTTGGTGCAGGCGTTGGTTTTACAACATCGGCAAAGGTTACTAACAGCGAAGACAATAACAGAGGTGTTATAGAAAAAGCATTAAGACGCACTTTCTCACCTGAGTTTTTAAACCGTATTGACGATGTGGTAATATTCAATTCGTTAGAAGAAAAGCACATAAACATGATTATAGATATAATTATGAAAGATGTGATGAAGCGTTTGAATACACTTGGTTTTAGTATGACCTTATCTGAAGAGGCTAAGAAATTTATTGCAGAAAAAGGTTACGACCAACAATTTGGAGCACGCCCATTGCATCGTGCTATTCAAAAATATTTGGAAGACCCATTAGCAGAAGAAATATTGAATCATCGTATAAAAGCAGGTGATAAAGTAACTGCAGATTACAGCGAAACAGAAAAGAGAATTCTATTTACTATTGACTTGCCGGTTGTAGAAGCTGAGAAAAAAGAAGAATAGGAGTATCAAGTCTTTGTTGATTTTATACTATATAAACAAAAACAGTGAAGGGGCAATATGATTTTAATTTATTTTAAATCATATTACCCCTTCACTGTTTTTATATCATTTTCGTACTAAGACTCCTCCACAACTTTAATTTCTTCTTCCGTTAAACCATATAATTGATAAACGAGTTGGTCAATTTCTTTTTCTAACAATAGGCTTTACACTTTTAGCTGTTATCATTCTACGCAGAATAGTCATCAACCCCAATCTGCTTTCATCTTGAAAATACAAGTTGACAGATTTATAATCAATATTCATTAATTTAAATTCAATATGTTTTAGCTCCTCAAATAGTTTTTTTAAATAACACCACAGCGTTATCATCTTTATTGATATGGCTCTTTCGGGCCACATTAGACCTAGCTCCAAATTTTCGTTTTATATACTTATTAACTGCCTGATATTTCATTTCCATTCCGAAATTCTCTTTTAGCCAATGTTGTATCTCAACAAAGGGCTTAAATCCTTCCATACTACTTTTGAGACGTGCGTTGAGTTGCTTATGAATTTCTGTATTAATTTTTTCCGGTTTACCTCCTCGCTTATCTTCAAGTAAGCGATATATCCCTCCTTCTTTGTATTTAGTACGCCAAATATGAACAGATTGAGTACTTACTTGTAATGCTTCAGCGCAAGTGCATCCTTAGTAATGAATTAGCCTCATCCTTGATAAGAAGCTGCATCTGTATGCGGTTGTAATACGAAGGCTTTTGCCTCTGAATTGTTTTGAGCTCCTTTATACTCTCTTTTATAATAACATTTAGTGCCTTTGCCATGTAACAAAGTTAATACAACATAGTGTGATTTACAAGTATAATTTGTATTGCAAATAGTTTCATTTTACAAATATTTTTGTAAAATACTCTCTACAAATAGCAACAAATAAAAAAATAAAATCGTAAAAATTTTGCAAAACCAATACAGTAAAGAAGTTTGGGTAAAATAAAAAAATATTAATACCTTTGCAATCTGAAATTACCAGGTGTTTGCAAAATAATAGAAAAAAATATTCTATAATGTTTAAAATAAGACTGGCTTTTTTATTTTTAGTGCTATGTCCGATTATCTCCTTTGCGCAAAACCTACTTCCCGAAATGGTTTTTGTGCAAGGCGATACATTTAGTATGGGCAGTAATGATAAAGATGATGATAATAATCAAAAACCAGAGCATACTGTCAAAATATCTGATTTTTATATTGGCAAATATGAAATAACGCAAAGGCAATGGAAAACAATAATGGGCAAAAACCCAAGTCAAAATTATGATTGCGAAGACTGTCCGGTAGAAAACATTAGATATTATGACATTCAATTTTTTATTGATAAGTTAAATAGATTAACCGGTGTACAATATAGGTTGCCAACAGAGGCCGAATGGGAATTTGCAGCTAAAGGAGGTACTAAAAGTAAACATTATATATTTAGTGGTAGTAATGATATTGATAGTGTAGCATGGACAAGTGATAATACAAATAGAGAAACCCAGCCGGTAGGTGGTCTTAAACCTAATGAATTAGGTATATACGACATGTCAGGAAATGTTTGGGAATGGTGCAACGACTACTTTGAAAGAGACTATTATGCTAAAAGTCCTGTTGATAACCCTTTTGGACCTTTAACCGGCGATGAAATTGTATTAAGAGGGGGTAGCGCCGGGCAATATGGAAAAAACAGTTTTAAAACAACAGTGCGTTCTCATATCAGTTACTATCAATTGTTTAGTTACGGTGGGTTTAGGCTTGCAACAAATTACAAAAAAGCAATAATTAATAATAAGCCGGTAGTAACATTTTTAGATTCAAATTCAAATTCTATTAAATATATTATAGATACGTCTATTAAAAACTTTAAAGTTATACCCAAAAAGCGAGCAATAAATAAACCACTAAGAATTGTAACAATTAATGTACCTAAAGCATCGTTTTATAGTTTGCCCGATATAAAAACAAAACGAAGCGGTTACTTTTTAATTAAAGAACAGAAGGTGAAAATATGCAAAGTTTCAGGCGATTTTGTTTACGTAGAATATATTAATGAAAGGGGCAAAATTACATCAGGTTGGCTATTGAAAGCAGATACCAGATAGATTATTTACCTATATTTGATTTGTAAAAATTTTATTCTCAATATATTATGAATGAATTTCCAGAAGAATCAGAAGATAGTTTAGATGATTTGCGCATGGAAAATGAAATAAAGAAAATAAAACTTTCTTTAGAGCATGGTGCAAATTTTCTTAATACATCGGGCAATGAATTGCCACCTGAAATAGAAAGCAAATGGTTAGATTACATGCAACAATTTGAAGACCAGCTTTCTAAAAGAAAAAAAATTACTATTTATGAATTAGCCGGCAAACCACAATATAAAAAAGTAGATGATATTAGTGATGACGAAATTGAGAATGAACTAAAGACAATACTAAAAACACTTACAAAATCTTCTGTAATTGTAGATACAATTTGCGATGTTGATGACAGAGAACTTTACAGATTTATTACAGAGGAATTGTTTTTGGAAGAAACAAATGATATACAAATAGACGGTTTATTGCATTGCTTTACCTATGAAGAATACCACCCGAACCATAAATACGATATTACAAATGTTTGTACTGAATTTATAGATACTATTCTTAAAAAAGAATCAGACTGGATTCCTCGTGCTTTAAAGCTAAATGAAGAAATTACTACCAATTCGGGAGTTATTAGCGAAGAAAAAGCAATAAAAAAAATAGAATATTTCAGAGATGCTTTTTTATCGTTTTCGTTAACTCTGTTTGAGATTAGTTCCATATTGATAAATGAGGATAATACAAGTGCCGAACTTTATTATGATATTGAATATACAGGTATTACAGAAGGACATGAAACGATGCAATTTTTGGGTAAGGGAAATTTTACATTAAAAAATGACGACGATTGCTGGTTGATAAGTGAAATAAGCCTGCCCGGCTTTATTATATAAATATAGAAATAGTAGTATAACCTATTGAATCTAATTTATAACAAATTAATTCATTTCTATCTCTTACTTTGCACATTATTATAGATGCAAAACGATATTATAACACTCAATGACCTATCCATATTTACTGCTGATGGTAGTGAAAGTGTGTTTACCTTAATAGACAAAACAAGCACGCAAGTAGGCAGAGAAATGCTGCGTAAACATTTGCAGAATCCACCGAATGATTATAATCAATTAATTCAGAATCAGGATATTATAAAATTTTGGCATCAAAACTTAGATTTATGGCCAAAAATAATTCTGAACGGAACGATTGTAATGCTTGAGAAATTTTTTGAATCAGCAGATTCTATTTCAGCACCTCCACACGGATTTACATTGCTTTTTAACAGTTATTTTCAAAAATTATTTAATAAAGACGAATATTTTTTAATTCGATTCACGCTTTCACATTTATCAGATTTTTTAAAAGGGTGTAGGGAACTAACAAACATATTAAATATGTCTGAAATACCCATATTGCTTCAAAAAGATTTATTGATACTTAAAGAAGAATTAAAACATCATTTAGCAGAACCTATAATAAATGTAAGCAATAATACCGGATATGCCGAATTAGCTACCTTAAACTATAAGGCGCGTAGAGAAATGAAAAATATGTTTATTCGTTTAATAAATATATATTCAAAACTGGATGCCTTACAGGCAATGGCAAGGGCAACAAAAGAGTATAATTGGGAATTTCCGGATATTAGACCTGCTTTCCCTGTTTGTTTTCAAACAGAAGACTTAACGCACCCTTTACTGCCTAAGCCAATTGGTTACCAATTATCTTTTAATGACAATTGTAAATTTTTAGTACTCACAGGTGCTAATATGTCTGGTAAAACAACATTTATGCGTTCGCTGGGTGTAGCTGCATTTATGGCACATATAGGTATGGGTGTAGCTGCAAAAAAATTAAAAATTAGTTTCTTACAAGGTATTATTACCAATATGCATATACAAGATAATATCCTGAAAGGAGAAAGCTATTTTTTTGCTGAAGTACAGCGAATGAAACAGACAGCAAAAAAACTTTTACAGCATGAGCCACATCTGGTATTAATGGACGAATTGTTTAAGGGCACAAACGTACATGATGCTTATGAATGCACAAAAGTGGTAATTGAGGGGCTATTATACCACCCCGACCATTTAATGATACTTTCTACACATTTGTATGAGGTTGCACAACAATTTATTGATAATGAATCAATACAGTTTTCTTATTTTACTACTTTACTAAATGAAGATGATAGTTACCGGTTTACTTATAAAATACAAAAAGGTATATCTAACGATAGAATAGGTTATAGAATTTTACAAAAAGAAGGTATTATTCAACTTTTAAAAGGAAAAGATAAGGATATATAATAAATGAATCTATTCAGATTGTTCAAAATTTAAAATATTCTCTTTCAGAATCCCAACGGGATTAATTTTATGGAGACTGAATATATATTACTATTGTATAGTCAAGGTATCCGTACAATTTTCAGGGAAACCTGCCGGTACATTTTGAGCTGAATAAGTAATAATTAATTGATTGGCAGAAAAGATTCCGGAACCTGTCATGGTGATACCATTGCCAATGTTTTGGGTTGGTATATATAAGGAATCAACATTGCAATTTACATTCACACTTGTATTTGTTGATAAGCCGTAACCGCCAAAATTATTTATATTAATAGAATAATTACCGGTAGCAGTTACTGTAGCACTATTAGTATAATTATTGCCTGAAGTACAGGTGTTTTTTTCGAAATAAGTACCTGCTAATACTAATGCACAATTGTTTTGAGTAACAACTATATTAACCGGATAGTTTTTAGTACCAACTGATGGTGATGTTGCTGTAATGATTATTGGATAGATACCGATAGCCTGATTACCGCCACTAAATAGAAAATCGGCAGTATAGGTAGGTACAGCAGAGTAAGTACTTGGCGATACAGTTACTTTTGAAGGCATATTAGAAAACTGTAGTGTAATGTTTTCTGTAGGGCTACCGCTTAAAAAAGAGGCTTTTAAAAATTTATGATAACTACCGTGGTTAGGTACATAAATAGTTTGTATCGTATCTATTGCAAAATCGAGCCTTAATTGATTATCATGCTTATTGCAGGAATTAGAAAAAACACCAATTCCAATAAAAAATATAGATATAATAATTACAAATTTTTTCATCAACTTCTATTTAAAGTGCCAAGATACTAATCTAAAGCATATATACAAAATTACAAAAACAATTTTGGTTTCGTGTAGTGTTATTCAAGTATTTAATCTAAAATGTTTTATTGTATTTTATGTTATTATATTTTCTTTTGTTTGTGTAAATGATTATAAACTCAAGGATTTGCATTATAAATTTTTATTGCGATAATGCTCTTATACAAAATATTCATTAAAACTTAACTTTAAACGCATCAAATAAGGCTTTACACTTATGTTTATACAACAAAATTAGCTTACTTTCGCCCAAAAGATACGTAAAGTTTAAAAATGAAAAAAATTACTGACTACAGAAGGTTATTGGGAGTACAAGAAAATACCGGTTTACAAGAGATGAAAACGATTTATAGAAACTTGATGAAAAACTGGCATCCCGATAAATTTGCTGATAATGAAGAACAAAAACACGAAGCAGAAATAAAATGCAAACAAATAATTGAAGCCTATCATTTTTTAGTAAGCATAGCCCCGGAAACAAAACTACAAACTCTTGCCGATTATAATAAAACAACCGGTACATCGGGCATTACAGACTATAATTATAAATCGCAGGTGCTTACTATTAATTTTGTAGATGGCAATACGTACGAATATTTAGGTGTTCCGAAACCGGTATATGTTAAATTTATTAATGCTGAATCTCCAGGTAGATTTGCCAGAAGGCACATATATAATTCTTATACTTATAGAAGTACAACAAAATTAACGGCAACTGCCGATGTATAGTGGTAAAATGTATCTATATTATTTATAAAATAGATACCGAAATGCTTTTTTTTAACTCTATAATTTGCAATATAATATTACTTTTGTCAGCTAATCTTTTAATATGCTGCAAACAGAATATATACATGTGCCTTATGGCAAAACAGTACATGGTGAAGAAGAAATAGAAGCTGTGGTAAAGGTATTACGAACATCTACACAGATGGGTAAAAATGTGCGGGAGATGGAAGAAAGAGTAGCCAAGCTATATGACAAACAATATGGCATAATGGTTAACAGTGGCTCTTCGGCTCTTTATCTTGCTGCCGACCTTATGAATTATGAGCCGGGTTCAGAAATTATAACACCTACGCTTACGTTTTCTACCACTGTGGCTCCTATTGTAAAAAAAGGATGGATACCTGCTTTTATTGATGTTGAAGAAGGTACATTTAACATAGATGCTAATAAGGTAGAAGAAATGATTACGCCTAAAACGAAGGCTATGATTATTCCTAACTTATTAGGCAATTTACCTGACTGGAGAATGCTAAGAGAAATAGCTGATAAACATAATCTATTTGTTTTAGAAGATTCTGCCGATACATTAGGTGCTGAAATTGATAATGCGTCATCTGGAAGGTTTACTGATATGAGTACTACCAGCTTTTACGGGTCGCATATTATAAATTGTGCAGGCAATGGCGGTATGTTGTGTGTTAATAATACCGACCATTATAATAGAGGTCGTTTGTTGCGTAGTTGGGGCAGAAGTTCTTCTTTATTTGTTGAGTCTGAGAAAATAGAGAACCGTTTTAATGTAGAAGTTGATGGCATACCTTATGATGCAAAATTTGTATTTGAAGAACCCGGATATAATTTAGAACCTTCTGAATTAGGTGCCGCATTCGGTACAATACAATTAAATAAATTGGCACAAAATATTGATACAAGGACCGCTAATTATACTAAAATGAGAGCGTTCTTTGCACAATATGAAGAGTTTTTTGTTTTACCAAAACAATTGCCTAATTCAAGAACTGCATGGTTAGCATTTGCAGCAACCGTTCGTCCCTCTGCACCTTTTATACGCAGGGACTTACAAATATTTTTGGAGAAGAGAAATATTATGACGCGTACTGTATTTACAGGTAATATATTGCGTCAGCCCGGTTTTAAAAATGTAATTCATAAAGCAGCTGCAACAGGGTATCCTGAAGCAGATAAAGTTATGAGAGGCGGAATTTTGCTTGCATGTCATCATGGTTTAAACGACTTGCAACTAAATCATGTTATGGAAAGTGTAAGTGCGTTTATGAAACAATTATAGAATATGGGTTTACCTTGGGTCATTTTTTTGTTAGTATATTTTTCTTGGCGAAATAGCATTCGTGCTAAATTAAAAGGAAAGAATATAGCAATATGGATAATTGCTACTATAGTAGCCTTTTTTGTAGGCTTGTTTGTAGGTGAGTTTGTTTTGCTGTATTATTTCTGCAAGGGAATAAACAATTTTCAGGAAATGGCTAAAAACCAAGCCTATATGAATGAAGTAATGCAAAAATTTATTGTTGCATTTAATAGTAATTTACTTTTTCCTGCTACATTATTTTTATTTGCTATTGGCGGTTATTTATTAATAAGGTATATTTTAGAAAAAATGCCTGAAATAAAAAAGGAAAATAAAACAAATATTTCTGAAATAGAGCCTATGAATTAAAAAGATTTGGCAACTGATAGTTTGTAAATTATCAGTTGCCAAATCTTATTTCTTATTCTAATACAACCTTATTATACGAATATCTTTATTAGGACGGTCGTTTTTATCGCGTTCCATATTGGCAATTTTATCAACAACATCCATTCCTTTTTTTACTTCGCCAAATACAGTATAATTGCCATCTAATTTTGGGTCTCCTCCAATTGTTTTATAGGTATTACGTTGTTCGGGGGTAAAATGATGTCCTGTAAGCTTAGATACACTGTCCAAGCCTCTATCATCATATACTTTACCTACTACAATATAAAATTGACAAGCAGAACCGGCTTTATCAGGGGTATTATCTCTGGCTACACCTAAAGCACCTCTTTTATGAAAATTGACATCATTAATTTCGGCAGGAACAAGAAATTTTAAATCGCCATCGCCCAATAGTTGCCCTTGCTTGGCATATTTAGAATCCGGGTCTCCACCTTGTATTACAAAATGAGGAATGCAACGATGAAATAATAGACTATCGTAAAAATGTTCTTTAATACGGGCTACCATATTTTCAGTATTTTTAGGAGTATTTTTATACAATACCAATTTTATGTTGCCATATTCGGTTTGTATGGTTACTTTATGTTTTTTTGCAAAACAAGAAAAAACAGGAATAAATAATAAAAGTAAAATTGTAAATGTTTTCATTAATTGGTATATTTTAATTCCATGCATAACTCAATCAAAACTCCATTTGTTGATTTGGGGTGTAGGAAACAAATTAATTTATTATCTGCACCTTTTTTGGGCTTATCATTTAATAAAACATAACCCAAATTAGATAATCGTTTCATTTCAGCTTCAATATCATCAACTTCAAAAGCAATATGATGTATCCCTTCCCCTTTTTTGGCAATAAATTTGGCAATAGCACTATCCTCTTTTACAGATTCAAGTAATTCAATTTTAGAATCACCTGTTTTAAAAAAAGCAGTGTTTACACCTTCTGATTCAACAGTTTCCGTTTTATAACATGTAGTATTTAAAAGAGCCTCGTATAATGGTATTGAGGTATCAAGTTTAGTAACTGCAATGCCCAAATGTTCTATTTTCATTATGTATGTATAGTTTTTATAAATGGGAATATATTAATAAGCAATCTCTGATTTGTGCTAAGTTAAATCTTTTGATTGTAATTTTGTACAAATCTAATGATTTAAGAATAATAATATGAATTTACACTTACCGATATATTTGGACAATAATGCAACTACGCCAATGGACCCGCGTGTATTAGATGCAATGTTGCCCTATTTTGTAGAAAAATTTGGAAATGCTGCAAGTAGAAACCATTCATTTGGCTGGGTAGCCGAAGAGGCAGTTGATTACGCTCGCGAACAAGTAGCACAATTAATTAATGCCGACCCAAAAGAAATAATATTTACTTCAGGTGCAACGGAGTCTGATAATTTAGCTATAAAAGGTGTTTATGAAATGTATGCTTCAAAAGGTAACCACATAATTACCTGCACTACCGAACACAAAGCTGTTTTAGATTCATGCAAACATATTGAAAAATTAGGAGGTCAAGTTACCTATCTTCCGGTAAAAGCTGATGGATTAATTGATTTATCGGAATTAGAGAAATCGATTACCGATAAGACCATATTAATTGCAATAATGTATGGCAATAATGAAATTGGTGTAATACAACCTATTAAAGAAATAAGTGCAATTGCAAAAAAACACGGAGTATTATTTTTTACCGATGCAACACAAGCAGTAGGTAAAATACCTGTAGATGTAATAGAAGACGGTATAGATTTAATGTCTTTTAGCGGTCATAAAATTTATGGACCAAAAGGTGTAGGTGTTTTATATGTACGTAGAAAAAACCCACGCGTAAAAGTTACCAGCCAAATGGACGGTGGCGGCCATGAACGAGGAATGCGTAGCGGTACATTAAATGTGCCGGCAATAGTGGGTTTAGGCAAAGCTTGCGAATTATGCAGACTTGAAATGGCAGAGGAAGCTATAAGATTGAGTGCCATGAGAGACAGGCTTGAAAACTCATTAATGGAACTGGAAGAAACATACATTAATGGAGATAAAAACCATCGCTTACCACATACAGCAAATATATCTTTTAAATATGTAGAAGGAGAAGGCTTAATGATGGGTTTTAATAAAAACATTGCATTATCAAGCGGTTCGGCTTGTACATCAGCTTCTTTAGAGCCTTCTTATGTATTAAAAGCATTAGGTTTAGGCGACGACTTAGCTCATAGTTCATTAAGATTTGGTTTGGGACGTTTTACTACCGATGAACAAATTGATTTTACAATAAAAGCAGTAAAAGATACCGTAAATAAATTAAGAGAAATGAGTCCGTTATGGGAGATGTTTAAAGAAGGCGTAGATATTAATTCAATAGCTTGGGAGCATCATTAAACTAATTTATTTAGTATTATATATATTCAAACACGTTAAATAAAATAATATGGCATATTCAGATAAAGTTATCGATCATTATACCAACCCTAAAAACGTAGGTACATTAGATAAATCTAAAACAAATGTAGGAACCGGATTAGTTGGTGCACCGGAATGTGGTGATGTAATGCGTCTTCAAATAGAGGTTGACGAACTAAGCGGAGTTATTAAAGATGCAAAATTTAAAACATTTGGTTGTGGTTCTGCAATTGCCTCCTCTTCGTTAGCCACAGAATGGCTTAAAGGCAAAAGTGTAGATGAAGCCCTACAAATAGATAATATGGATATTGTAGAGGAGTTAAATTTGCCACCGGTAAAAATACATTGTTCCGTATTAGCAGAAGATGCTATTAAAGCTGCTATAAATGATTACAGAACTAAAAATGGTTTATCTGAATTGGTAAGCACACATTAATTTTGTAGTTTCTAAAAACAATAATAAAGTTTATTTGTTTTAAATTAATAGTATATAAGTATAATTTGTTTATAGATGATTTATGTAAGTGATAAAGCAAAGGAGAAAGTTTTTAAACTAAAGCAGGATGCTAGTTTAGGAGATGAGTATTTTTTGAGAGTAAGTGTTATAGGTGGTGGATGTTCCGGCTTATCTTATAAATTGGACTTTGACAATGAAACGCAGCCCAAAGATCAAATATTTGAAGACCAAGGAGTGAAAATTGTTACAGACCTTAAAAGTTTTCTTTATTTATGCGATACAACATTAGATTTTTCTGATGGTTTAAATGGCAAAGGTTTTCATTTTAGCAACCCAAATGCAAGCAGAAGCTGTGGTTGTGGAGATAGTTTTGCTGTTTAAGTGCTAATTAATAAATTGCAATATAAAAACCGGCTAAGTCCGGTTTTTTTTATTATTATTAATTGTACGTTGAATAAATAATGAATAGATTTGTGTTTTAAAAAGGTTTAATTGTAAAAAAAATATTTTTTTAACACGATACATGCGTTAAAAAAGAACTAAGAAAATATATGTTTGCAAAATGGTTTAATAAAAAGGGTAAAAGTGATGAAATAAACCCGATAAATGATAAAAATACTGATTGGTCGTTTTTAGGAGCAGACATGCATTCTCATTTTATACCCGGCATAGACGATGGCTCTAAAACTATTGAAGAAAGTTTGCTATTAATACGTAGTATGGTAGAAATGGGTTTTAAAACAATTATTACTACCCCACACATTATGATAGACTATTATCCTAATAATATAGATATAATTACCAACGGATTGATTTTATTACAGAACGCACTTAAAGAAAACAATATAGATATTACGATAAGGGCAGCAGCAGAATATTATATTGACGAATATTTTAGTGATAAATTAGATAATGAACCTTTACTTACCATAAATAAAAATGAAGTTCTGGTTGAGTTTTCTATGTTATTTGAGCCACCTATGTTAAATGAAGTTCTATTTAAAATGCTCAAAAAGGGGTATCGGCCAATATTAGCCCATCCGGAGAGATATTTATTTTTTCATAGAGACTTTGACCGTTTTAGTGAATTTAGAGATAGGGGCTGTTTATTACAGTTAAATTTATTGTCTCTTACCGGGTATTATGGAAATAATATTAAAAATATAGCAGAACAGATATTGGACAAAAAAATGTATGACTATTGCGGTACGGATATACATCATGAAAAGCACGCTTTAGCAATCAAATCAATGATTGGAACAAAAGCGTATCAAATGCTGTCAAATTATTCTTTCCTTAATTCAGCAATAACTTCCTAAAGACTTATAGAAAATAAGAACCTAAAATGTAACTTTGCCTAAAATGTAAAAAAAGTTTTATTTTGTTCATATATTCTATATGCTACAAAAGAAAGCAAGAAAATAATAAAATTAAAAATAATTTATATATATGGATTTATCATCTTATCGTATTGCTGTAATTGGTCTTGGTTATGTAGGCTTACCATTGGCAGTTGAATTTGGGAAATATTACCACACTGTTGGTTTTGATATTAATAAGAAGAGAATTTCTGAATTAAATTCAGGACATGATTTTACTTTGGAGGTTAATGAAGAAAATCTAAATAAAGTTTTACTAAAAAACACGACAAATACTACAGAAAATGGTCTGTATTGCACGTCGAGCTTAGAAGAATTGGCTAAATGCAATTTTTATATAATAACAGTACCAACACCGGTAGATAAGTATAATCGTCCGGATTTAACCCCATTGTATAAAGCGAGTGAAACAGTAGGCAAAGTATTGAAACCGGGCGATATTGTAGTATATGAATCAACGGTATATCCCGGTGTTACAGAGGATGAATGTGTGCCTGTTTTAGAAAAAATGTCAAATCTTAAATTTAATATTGATTTCTATTGCGGATATTCGCCTGAAAGAATTAACCCGGGAGATAAACTACACACAGTATCAAAAATAAGGAAAATAACTTCAGGTTCTACAATAGAAACTGCAGAAATAGTAGATAAAGTATATGGCTCTATAATTACTGCAGGTACATTTAAGGCATCCAGTATTAAAGTGGCAGAAGCAGCCAAAGTTATTGAAAATGCACAAAGAGATATAAATATTGCATTTGTAAATGAGCTTGCGAAAATATTTAATCGTTTAAATATAGATACGCATCAAGTATTAGAGGCATCAGCTACTAAATGGAATTTCTTACCCTTTAAACCGGGCTTAGTAGGTGGGCATTGTATTGGTGTTGACCCATATTATCTATCACAAAAAGCACAAGAAGTAGGCTATCATCCCGAAATTATTTTAGCCGGGAGAAGGCTAAATGATGGTATGGGAGCATATATAGCCAATGAAATAGTAAAACTAATGATACGAAATGATTTGCAAGTAAAAGGGGCAAATATTTTATTATTAGGTATAACATTTAAAGAAAATTGCCCCGATGTAAGAAACACACGTGTTGTAGATATTTTCAATGAATTAAAATCATTTGATATTAATATTACAGTGTTTGACCCTTGGGCAAAAGCAGAAGATGTAATGCACGAATATGGGATAGAGGTTATAAAAGAAATTCCTAAAATACAATTTGATTCTGTAATTTTGGCAGTTGCACATAAAGAATTTGCAAATAGAAATTGGAGAGAGCATTTAGCAGAAAATGGAATTATATATGATGTAAAGGGCTTTTTAGATATTGAAATGATAGATGCACGCTTATAAATAATATAAATAATATTGTTTATTTAAACTTATTGCAAATATAATAAGGCATACGACTAAACGTTTGTTTTTCATCACATTTTAAACTATTTTTGTCGAAATTTTTAGGGATGAGTATATTCATTAAAAACAAGTATTATTTATTTTTATTAATATTTGTTGTAGTTTTTTCTATTTTCAATACTTCTTGTGTATCTCGCAAGAAGGTTATCTATTTTAATGATATACCTGATACGCTTTCGGCACCAATAGTTGCAAGCAATATTACTGTTTACCATGAGCCGGTAATAGAAAGTAACGATATTCTAGCAATAACAGTACAGACGATTGAGCAAAATTCAACAAATCAGCCAATTAGTTCAAATTCTGTTGGAACATATAATGCATTAAATGGTTTTTTAGTTGATAAGAACGGGTATATAGAATTATCATTAATTGGATTTGTAAAAGTTGGCGGATTAACAACAACAGAGGCTCGTGAAATTATTAAACAAAAGGCACGTGAATTCTATAAAGAACCGGTAGTAAATGTTAAAATATCAAATTTTGATATTTTGGTATTGGGAGATGTAAATAAAGCAGGTTCATTTACATTTCCAAATGAAAAGGTAACGATTTTGGATGCCATAGCAGCCTCTGGAGATATATCTCTTACCGGCTTGCGAAACAAAATATTATTAATTAGAACATCAAATAATGAAAAAACATTTGTTCGTTTAAATTTAACCTCATCAAGTGTATTTTCGAGTCCTTATTTTTATTTAAAACAAAGAGATGTAATTTTTATTGAGCAAAACAAAGTAAAATTGCAAGCCAGCGACCAGAGATTAGTACAATATTTAGGTCTTACATCAACTGTTTTATCCTTAATATCTTTAATTATTGCCTTTAGGCACTATTAATTATTTTCTATCTATTGAACATAAAAAAATTAGCTGCTAATAAATTAATTTGATGGAGGAAAATGTAAAACCTGTACAAAAAGATAATAAGCCAAAAAATAAAGAAGGCAATTCTTTTAATATAAAATGGTTTCTTACAACTATTATTGCTATATGGCCATGGTTATTAGCTAGTATTGTAGTATGTTTGATATTAGGTAACTTATATTTAAGATATACAGTTCCGATTTTCCGTTCTTATGCTAAAATTTTAATCAATGATTCTAAAAAAGGCGGTTCTTCCGGTCAGGAAGATATTATGCAACTATTAAAAATAAATAATAATAGAATAAATCTTGATAATGAAATCGAATTGCTTAAAAGCCGTTCGATGATGGTAAAAGTTATTAAAAAACTGCCTGTTAATATTAAATATTTTACTTATGGTAGATTTAAAGTAACTGAAATGTATGAAAATAAGCCATTTGAAGTAGTACCATTATTAGGTGCAGATGGGTATTTTAATACTAAAGTGATAATTACAAGCCCTAACGGTTATCAATTAACATATCAGGACGGCAAAGAAAATAAAATTATAAATGCAAAATGGTATGATACGATTTCATTGCCAATTGGGAAGTTTTTATTAAAAAATACAGCTTATTCCGAACCATCAAAGCTAAAATATACAATAAATATTATTCCTATTATTGAAGCTGCGAAACAATACATGAACTCAGTACAATTTTTTATTCCTAGTAAAAATGCTAGTGTACTGCAATTATCCATGTTTGACGCTATTCCTGCTCGTTCGGTTGATGTAATAAATAAATTGATTGAAGTCTATATGCAATCAAATATAGATACAAGAAGTAGGATTGCAGTAAACACAATGGATTTTATTGATAAAAGAGTAGAAATAGTAAATAGACAATTAACAGATGAGGAAAAAAACATAGAAGATTTTCAACAAAAAAATAATATTGCTGATATGAAGGAGCAAGCAAGTTTGTTGATAAATTCGAATTCTGAAATATTATCAAAACTTGCAGATGCTGATTTAGAGCTTGAAGTAATTAGTGCTATAAGTGATTATTTACAAAAAGCAGATGACAAATCAATTATATTACCTGCTTCATTATTAGATAATCCGGGTTTATCGGAGTTAATGACGAAATTTAACGATTTGCAGACAAAGATTGAAAATAGTATGATTGCAAATACAGCAGACAACCCAATTACAAAAACATTAATAAACCAAAAAAATGAAACTAAACAAAATATTATTTCTTCTCTTGCTTCTACAAAACATGAAATGGAGCTTAAAGTAGAAAGAATAAAAGCAGATTTAGTAAAAATTGGTGGCAAGATTAAAGATGTTCCTTATGTTGCAAGATTATATCTAGAATACTCACGTAAACAAACAATTAAGCAGGATTTATTTGTATTATTACTCAAGAAAAGAGAAGAAACCGCAATTGAACAGGCATCAACAGTTTCAGATGCAATCATTATTGACTCAGCAATTTCTGACGGAAGCCCTGTTTTGCCTGACCGTTCAAAAATATTTTCTACATCCTTGTTGTTAGGTATTTTAATTCCATTTGCATTTATAATATTACGTAGAAGTTTAAATATTAGGGTAATTAGCAAAATAGACATTATTAATAATTCAAATATTCCAATCATTGGCGAAATAGGCAATAATATTAATAAAAACAATGTAGCAGTAGAACGTAATAGCAGAACATTAATATCAGAACAATTTAGGGCATTACGTACTAATTTACAATTTATGTTTACCGATGAAAAACATAAAGTTTTGCTTATTACTTCCAGCATGAGTAATGAAGGAAAGTCTTTTATTGCTCTTAATTTATCTATGACGCTTGCTCTATCCGGGAAAAGAGTTGCTATGTTAGAATTTGACCTTCGTAAGCCAAAATTATCTAAAATGTTAGGTATAGATAATGAAACAGGGTACTCTAACTATGCAATCGGAATTTCTACAATAGAAGAAATAATATTACCGTCCGGATTAAATGAAAATCTTTTTTTAATACCATCAGGTCCAATACCTCCAAACCCTTCTGAATTAATTTTACTACCATGTGCCGAGACACTATTTAAATATCTTAGATTAAATTTTGATTATATTATTATTGACACTTCGCCTGTTGGATTAGTTACGGATGCCCAATTACTAAGTAGATATGCCGATAGCTCATTATATATAGTAAGGCAGGGTTATACTTATAAACAACAATTGCAAATAGCAAATGAATTGTATAACACAAATAAAATTTCAAAAATAGGTTTTATTATTAATGACGTGGTTTCTAATCGTGGTTTTTCTTACGGCTATGGCTATGAGGAAGGTTACGGATACGGCTATGGTTATGGGTACGGCTATGGATACGGTTATGGCTATGGATACGGTTATGGGTATGGCTATGGTAATAAAGGCGATGGATATTATATTGAAGAAAAAAAGAAAGGCCTGTCAAAACTTTTCAATTTTAACCGCAAGAAAAAATAATTCTTTTATATAAAGATATTATTTATTTTATACTATAAAATTGAATATGACGAACGAAAAAATACTAAATTCTAATGATGATAAATGGGACTCTAATATTACCCCAAGTAATAAGCTATTAGATTTAAATATAAAGGAGCTTTGGCAATATCGTGATTTATTATTTTTATTCGTAAAAAAAGATATAATTACAGTTTATAAACAAACCATATTAGGACCCATATGGTTTATAATACAACCTATTTTAACTACGTTTGTTTTCGTAATATTATTTTCAAAAATGGCAGGTTTTGATACCGGTAATGTACCGCCATTTTTATTTTATATGATAAGTATTACCTTATGGAGCTACTTCGCAGATACCTTAAATATTACATCTAAAACATTTACAGATAATGCTAATATATTTGGTAAAGTCTATTTCCCAAGATTAATTTTGCCTTTATCAAAAGTTTTTTCGGGATTCATAAAATTTTTAATCCAATTCGCTTTTTTCATGGCTTTTTGGTTATATTATACATTAATTGATAAGTCGGTTGTTTCTAATTGGTATATTCTTATTACTCCATTTTTATTACTTATTATGGTTACTTTAGGTTTAGGCTTTGGTATTCTTATTACTTCGCTTACTACTAAATATAGAGATTTAACCTTTTTAATAACATTCGGGGTTCAACTTTTAATGTATGGCACACCGGTAGCTTATTCTTTAACGGATACTAAGGTTGAAAAATATAAAAATATTTTGTTGTTAAATCCGCTTACATCAATATTCGAAGCCTTCAAATTTGCCTTTTTTGGAAGGGGTGAGTTTAATTTATTTTGGCTATCATATAGTGTAATATTTACACTTTTATTGTTGATAATTGGTATTATTGTTTTCAAAAATGTTGAGAAACGTTTTATTGATGTAGTATAAAATTACCAAATGAGCAGGGAAGTTATAAAAGTAGAACACATTTCAAAATTATACCGTTTAGGGCAGGTGGGTACCGGTACGCTTAGCCACGACCTTAAAAGGTGGTGGGCAGTAGTAAGAGGCAAAGAAGACCCTTTTTTAAAAGTGGGTGTTGAAAACGACCGTACAAGTAAAAAGGCAAGTGATTATGCTTGGGCTTTGAAAGACATTAATTTTAATATAAATCAGGGTGATACATTTGGAATTATTGGCAAAAATGGAGCCGGTAAATCAACACTACTAAAAATACTATCTAAAGTAACCTCACCTACTGAAGGTATTATAAAAGTTAGAGGGCGAATAGCATCTTTGTTAGAGGTAGGAACCGGATTTCATCCCGAACTTACCGGGAAGGAAAACATTTATATGAACGGTGCTATTCTTGGAATGACAAAAAAGGAAATAGACCGCAAGTTTGATGAAATAGTTGATTTCTCGGGCGTTGCTTTATATGTAAATACACCTGTAAAAAGATATTCATCAGGCATGTATGTGCGTCTTGCATTTGCTGTAGCTGCACACCTTGAACCCGAAATATTAATAGTAGATGAAGTGCTAGCAGTGGGCGATGCAGAGTTTCAAAAAAAATGTCTTGGTAAAATGGGCGATGTGGCTAGCCATGGGCGTACAATTATTTTTGTAAGCCATAATATGCAAGCAGTACAAAGCCTATGTAAAACAGCATTGTATTTAAAAGCCGGACAAATAGCAGATATAGGTACTACCGAATCGGTTATTAATACCTACATGAGTAGGGAAATTAGAAATTGTTATTCACAAAAATGGGATTTTGAAAACGCACCGGGCAATGAATTAGCAAAAATCATTTCGGCAGAAGTAATCCCCTATTTTAAAGATGATGTAAATATTATAGATACATCTACAGCCTTTGATTTGAAATTTGAATTTTATAATGCAGTTCAAAATCAAATAATTAATCTTAGTTTACTATTTTACTCAAGTGCCGGCAATTGTATTTTTAATGTAGGCACAGGCATGAAAACATTAGATAAAGGAATGCATACGGGTATATTAAAAATACCGGGGAAATTTCTGAATGATAATATATATACAATAACATTGATGATTGTAAAAGAAGGTTCTTCTGCTTTATTTTATTTGGAAGACATACTTACCTTTGAAGTAGTAGATGAACCTAGGACAAGTGCATGGTATGGTAAATGGGAAGGTGCGGTAAGACCTACTCTATTTGAATTTGAATTGAAATAACAATTATACTCATTTTAATATAAGTACACATATAAGTAGTACCATAATTAAGTAAATATGATAAATGTAACAAAACCATTTCTTCCTCCTATAAGCGAGTATAATGAATACCTTAAAGGGATTTGGGAAAGAAATTGGTTGACTAATAATGGCCCATTAGTTAATGAACTTGAATTAAAACTAAAAGACTACTTACTATTAGACCATTTACTTTACTTAACAAATGGTACTATTGCCATACAAATTGCTATAAAAGCACTAAAACTTACTGGCGAAATAATTACAACTCCTTTTAGTTATATTGCAACTACCAGTAGTGTTATTTGGGAGGGTTGCATACCTGTATTTGCAGATATTGACCCGGATACACTTAATATTGACCCGAAATCTATAGAAGAAAGAATTACCAACAGAACATCTGCAATTTTAGCAACTCATGTTTATGGTAACCCTTGCAATATTGAATTAATAGATGAAATAGCCAAAAAATATAATTTAAAAGTTATTTATGATGCTGCACATGCATTTGGCGTAAAATATAAAGGACGAAGTATCTTTGAATATGGAGATATTTCTACTACAAGTTTTCATGCTACAAAAGTTTTTCATACCGTAGAGGGCGGGGCAGTTATAAGCAAAGACCCTGAACTTATAAGAATTATGTCTAAAATGCGTAATTTCGGACATAGTGGTCCGGAATCTTTTGAATTGGTTGGTATAAATGGTAAAAATTCAGAATTTCACGCTGCTATGGGGCTTGTAAACTTAACATATATTGATAGAATAATAGCATCAAGAAAACAACAAGCCTTACAATACAATAAAACATTAGCTACATTAAATGTAAAAAAACAATTCATTTTAGAAGTTACGGAATGGAACTATTCTTATTATCCTATTATTTTTGAAACAGAAGCTCTATTATTAAAATGTATGAAAGAGCTGAATGATAATTGGATTTTTCCGCGAAGATATTTTTATCCAAGTTTGTCTAATTTAGAATTTGTAACAAATTACGAAACACCTATATGTAACGATTTTTGTAAAAGAGTTTTGTGTTTGCCAATGTATTATACGCTTAGTACAGAAGAAATTGATTTTATATCAAGAATATTATTAAGAAGTCAAAATAATTAGTTATGTCAATTTCTATTATGCAACCTTATGTATTTCCGTACATAGGCTATTTTCAATTAATATACGCTTCAGATGTATTTGTATTTTACGACGATGTAAGTTTTATTAATAGAGGGTGGATTAATAGAAACAGAATTTTAATTAATGGAAAAGACCACTTGTTTACAATACCCTGCTTAGATGCAAGTCAAAATAAATTAATTAAAGATATTGAAGTTTTAAACAATACAAAAGATATAAAAAAATTACTAGACACAATACAATCAGCTTATAAAAAAGCCCCGCAATTCAATACCGTTTTTCAAATAATACAGCATATTTTAGAAATAAAAGAAAATGCAACTATATCTGAATTGGCAATTAAGAGTATTTTATTAATTGCAGAATACTTAGAATTAAAGAGAAATTTCAAGGTAAGTTCAGAACATTATACCAACCAAGAACTTAAAAAAGCTGATAGGTTAATTGATATTTGTCGTTTAGAGGGTATAGAACATTACATAAATGCATCGGGCGGAAAAGCAATTTATACCAAAGAATATTATAAAAATTACGGAATTAATCTTGACTTTCTTATACCTGAAAAATATGAATACTTGCAGTTTAAAAATGAATTCGTACCTTGGTTGTCAATTATAGACATACTAATGTTTAATGATAAAAATACAATTATTAATAAAATATTGCCGGCATACCATTTAGAATAAATATAATATGAAATTAGCAGAAATAATTAAAGATTCCTTTTCGTTAAAAGAAGCAGAACAAAAAGATAATGTTGTTCTGAACACGCTAGAAGAGTGGGATTCTATGGCACACATGCTCTTTATTACCAGAGTAGAAGAAAATTTTGAAATAGAGTTTTCAGGCGATGATATAATGTTGATGCAAACAATTGGCGATATAAAAAAAATATTGCATGATAAAGGTATAGAAGTATGAAATTAAATGAAAGTCGCATATTAATAACAGGTGGTGCCAGTGGTTTAGGTAAAACATTGGCTATTAATTTGGTTGATAAGGCACTTAAAGTTATAGTTATAGACCGCAACAAAGAATTACTTGCGGAGTTAAGTAAGGATTTTCCGGATATTCATTGTATTGAAGCTGACTTAACGAACTTTGATGCTGTTGAGACAGTAACAGACCTTATTTTTAAAGAATACGGAAAACTAAACGTACTTATAAATAACGCAGGTATCATACACAGCGAACCATTAGTAAATATATTAAAAAGAGATGATGCCAGACATAGCCTTGAGAATTGGCAAAAAACAATTGATATAAATCTGAATGCAGTATTTTATGTAACCGTAAATATTGCTGCAAAAATGGTAAAGACTAGAAGCAAAGGTGTTATAATAAATATTAGCTCTATATCATCTTATGGTAATGCAGGTCAATCTGCTTATTCGGCAACAAAAGCTGCATTAAACGCATTAACTATTACATGGAGTAAGGAATTAGGTATGTTTGGCATACGTTGTGTAGCTATAGCACCCGGCTTTTTTGATACGCCTTCTACACATGCAGCACTTACCGAATTGAAAATTAAGGAATATAAAAACAATACCCCATTGGGTAGAATGGGAAAAACGGAGGAGTTATTACAATCTGTAATTTTTATAGTTGAAAATGATTTCTATAATGGTACGATATTAAATTTAGATGGCGGACTTAAACTTTAAATAGATATTGTAATGGATTATATATATAATATAGGTTTTTTTTTTGAAAAAGTATCAAAAGATAATTTTGATAGAGTAGCCTTAAAATACCCCGATGGCAAAGAAATTCTTTATTCCCAATTAGAAATAATATCAAATAAAATAGCTCATTATTTTTTATCTATAGGACTAAAAAAAGGGGATGTAATTGGTATTTTTAATAATAAATCGCCTATAGCATATTCTTGTATGCTTGCTGCATTAAAAACAGGAATTATATATACAAATCTAGATTTAACCTCTCCCTATCAAAGAATAAAAAAAATAATTGAGCGTTGTGAACCAAAACTATTATTATATGATATAGAATTTGAGATGCAAACTGAAATAGCTGCATTGAGTATAAGTGCAATAAAACTATATGAAGGCTTTAATGAAAAAATAGATAACTATAGCTGCGAACTACCTAATTATACCCAAACTATTACCGGCGCCGATGCTGCATATATTATGTTTACATCTGGTTCTACCGGCTTCCCCAAAGGGGCTGTAATTACACATGCAAATATTATAAATTTCATAAAGTGGGGTCAAACTACCTATAATATTACAGTTGATGATGTTTGCACAAATGCCAATCCTATTTATTTTGATAATTCAGTTTTTGATTTTTATGTAACATTATTTTCAGGTGCAGTATTAGTTCCTTTAACTAACGATGTTACTCACGACCCTTGGCTTTTAGTAAAAGCCGTAGCAAATGCTCAATGTACATCGTGGTTTTCCGTACCCTCTTTATTAGTTTATCTGCTTACTACCAAAGCACTTAAAAGCGACAGCCTACCTAAAATGAAGCGGTTTATCTTTGGTGGTGAAGGTTTTCCTAAATTGAAATTAAAAACATTATATGGAATGTACGGGCAGCAAGCACAACTCTATAATGTGTATGGCCCTACAGAATGCACCTGTATTTGTTCGTCTCATTTAATATCAGACAATGATTTTGAGGATATGAATAATTTAGCAACACTTGGTTATTTAGCTCCTAATTTTGATTATGTTTTATTGGATACCGACGAAAGCGGGAAATTAGGGGAATTGTGCTTAAAAGGCCCTAATGTGTGTGCCGGGTATTATAATGATATAGAAAGAACGGAAAAATCGTTTATACAAAACCCTTATAACAATAAATACAATGAAATAATATACAAATGTGGAGATTTGGTTAAAATTGATGATGCAGGTAGATTACATTTTAAAGGCAGAGCCGATAATCAAATTAAGCACATGGGTTACCGCATTGAGCTGGAAGAAATTGAATCGATGCTTAATACATTGCATTATATTAATGAATGTGCGGTAATATACGACCGCATAAACGATTCATTTGGGCAAATAATTGCTTATGTATCTACAAATATAGAAATAGATAAGAGCGATGTTATGAATGACTTAAAACAGCTTGTTCCGGATTATATGTTGCCAAGAAAAATAAATATATTAAAAGAATTACCTAAAAATAAAAACGGAAAAATTGATAAAGTTGCAATTAAAGAAATAAAACAATAATATGAATAAAGATATAATTATTTTTGGGGTAGGCAAAATTGCTGATGTTATACAACATTACATGAGATTTGAAAGTAATTGGAAAGTAATTGGTTTTACAGTAGATAATGAATACATTACAGATAAAGAATTTAATGGCTTACCCGTAATTGCATTTGATGATATTGAAAAACAGTTTCCTCCTGAAAAATATTCACTGTTTATTGCTGTTGGTTACCATGATTTAAATAATGTAAGGGCTAAAAAAATGAAAGAAGCCGAAGCAAAAGGATACGAACTCATCTCTTATATACACCCAAATTCGGGTGTGCCGAGCGATTTAGTATATGGTAAAAATTGCTTTATTATGAATAATGTATGCATTCACCCTAGAGTAAAACTTGGCGATGATGTTTTTGTATGGAGTGGTGTAATTATTGGGCATCATAGCACTATTGGCAATCATAATTGGCTTACATCCGGCACAAATATTTCAGGTAATGTAGGTATAGGCAACCATTGTTTTTTTGCAATAAACAGTACTTTGGGGCATAGTATAAATATAGGCAATAATGTTTTTGTAGGTGCAAATACACTAATTACTAAAAATATTGAAGATGATAAAGTTGTAATAAAAGAAAGCGATAAGCCAATAAAACTAACTTCTAAACAGTTTCTGAAATTTTCATCGTTCTCTAATATATAAATCAGTATGCTTATTGAGTTGCCTTTAGAAAAATATGATATATTGTATAATATAAAAGAGCTTCATCTTTTTCCTATTATTTCATCTGTAATATATATAAAGCAAAAAGGTACTATTTATGTCGATAATATTGAGAGCCCGCAAATAATATATATTATTCATAAATCTTCCTTTTCATATTTATATAATTCAGTACCCATTAATGCTGATGAGTTTTTACATTTTTTAGTATCTAATAATAAAATACCTCAATACTCACATATTTACAAAGCTGAAAAAGAATTAATACTAAGTGCTGAAAGGAATGAGCAAATAAATATTAGAATAAGAAAACGTGTAAGAATGAAAGGTATGCCGAGTGAAAATTTCATTTTGCCAAGCTTACCAAGTAAATTTACAATTAAAAACATATCAGATATTCCATTAAATGATTTTTCTTCATTCAATTTAAGTATTACGGAAAAGTATTGGGACACTATTGATGACATGAAAAAAGAGGGATTAGGATGGGTAGTATATGATAATACTAAACCGGTAACTATATGCTATACGCCCAGTATTGTAAACAATAATTGCGAAACAGATATACTTACAATGCCGGAATATAGAGGAAAAGGTTTGGGTTTGATTGCAGGAATGTATCTACTAAAATCATGTGTAGAAAAGAACATAAATATGGAATGGGATGTATTTACAGATAATATACCATCAATAAAAATAGGAGAAAAATTTGGGTTTATACCTTATTTTAAATATGACTTTCTGTCTATTTTTAAAAAAAATACTATATTGTAAAAGCTAAAAACGATCCATTCTTTATACATTAATTATTATTAATAAGAAATTATGCAATTTAATTGGGAAAAAAAGGGACATATATTTAAGCCTGATGGTAGTATTGAATGGATGAAGAGCCATGCACAAGGACCGGGACCAATAGTATGGAATGGCAATATTAGAACTTATTTTGCAGCACGCCCATCAAAAAATCTTACCTTACCTACTTTTATTGATTTAGAAATTGATAACCCAACCAATATATTATATATACATAAGTCTCCAATATTAGAATTAGGAACACCCGGCACATTTGATGAACATGGTATTATACCTCGCGCACCTATAATGATAAATGGAAGGTTGTATATGTATTATATAGGGTGGTCGAGACGCACAAGTGTACCTTATGCCCTTAATATTGGGTTGGCAATAAGTGATGATGGTACTAATTTTAAAAAATATTCTGAAGGCCCGGTATTAGGAGTTGATAAAATGGATGCTTTATCGGTTACAGCACCCGGTTTTATATATCATAATTCTATGTTTTATATGTTTTATACTGCCGGTTTAAAATGGTTTTTATTAAATAATAGGTGGGAGCATACCTATACTATAAGAATGGCAGTATCTAAAGACGGTATAAACTGGGAAAGAGACTTTAAAAATGCAATAGAGCCGAAAAATGAATTTGAATGCACATCAGCACCGGCAATAGTGCAAATAGAGAATGAGTTTCACATGTGGTATAGTTATAAAGGGTCTTTAGATTTTAGAAATGCCGGTGATGAAAGTTATAGGCTGGGATATGCAACATCAAAAGATTTAATAAATTGGGAAAGAAAAGACGACTTAGCAGGAATAAATGTTTCTGAAAATAAAGAAGCCTGGGATTCTGAAATGATTGAATATGGTACCATTATTGAAATAAACAACAAACATTATTTATTTTATAATGGGAATGGCTTTAGTGAAAGTGGTTTTGGATATGCAGAATTAAAAATTCATTGATAGTTATAAATTTAGAGTATGGGTAGTATGGTAGATGTTTTAATGCCGGTTTATAACCATGAAAAATATCTAAAGACCGCAATAGAATCTGTTGTAACACAAGTTACTGATTTTAAGTTTAGATTATTGATTGGTGAAGATTGTTCTAAAGACGGTAGTAGAGAAATTGTAAAACAGTATGCAAATCTTTATCCGGAAATAATTGTAGCTTTTTTGCACGAAAAAAATTTAGGGTCAACTGCAAATTCAAGTTTTTTATTAAATTCAATAAATTCTAAATACTTTGCAATGTGCGAAGGAGATGATTATTGGATAGATGATAAAAAACTTCAAAAGCAAATTGATTTTTTAGAAAAAAATCCTGATTACACCCTTTGTTTTACAGATATTGATGTGGTAAATGAAATGAATGTTTCAATGCCGCACCCTTACAAAAAACCGGAAAACAGTACTATTTCAATACAAGATATTATATTAATTAGAAGTAGTATAGTACCTACTGCAAGTGTTGTATATAGAAATATTCTTTCTTTTCCGCTTCCTAAATTTTATACTGAAGCAATATATGGAGATTTAGTTTTTCAACTACTAATGACTGATAAAGGAAAAGGAAAATATATAGATGAAAAAACTGCTGTTTACCGGCAACATTCTGCCGGAATTTCACAAATAAATACTACCCAATTTGGTTCAAGAGAAAGTGAATTGGTATATGAAGTATTTCAAAATGCAAATGAATATTTTAATTATAAGTACGATAAGTTATTTAAAAAAAGTATGTTAGAATTAGCAAAAACGATACTTATATATGGCTCAAGAAATTTGACCGGTGCTAAAAAGCTAAAATATATATTCTTGCATAAAAATAAATATTTTAAAAATATGGAGAAAATAAATTTTAAAGAAATTATATATTATAGTCTCCTTTTGTTTTTTCCTACTCTATTAAAATCAGTTACAAGCAAAAAAAACACTATTTGATAAAGTTTACCCATGTACTAATAAGTTTGTAGGAATAATCTATTCTTCTTGATTTTAATTTAATACCTATTTTTACTAAAAATTGAATGATACCTACTAACGTATTTTATATGGAGGTAGGAAGTTATAAAACATAAAACGTATTAACTGTATGCGAATTTGGGCTTTTCCACATATTTATCCTTACGAATATCCCGGTTTAAATTGGTCGGGGACATTTGCACACCGCCAATACCAAGGTTTAATAGCAAGTGGTGCAGAATTAAATGTGATTGTACCTGTACTTTGGAATCCAATTTTCCCTATTTCGGAATTGAATAATGAATGGAAACAATACAGGCTCTATAATTATCCTAAACATAGAGTATATGATGGTATAAATGTATATCATCCAAGGATTAATAACTTTAAACCTAATAGATTTGTAAAAGAAACCTATAGAGAACGGTATGTAAATGCTATAATTAATTTTTTTAAAGATAAAAATATTGTATTAAATTCGCATACAGATATATTCTATTCGCAATGGCTACCGAGTGCCGTTTTTGTACAAGATGCAGCTCATAAATTAGGTGTTAAATCGGCAATTTTAGGTATTGGTGACGATGTAATAGTTGAACCTTTAAAGAAAGATTCTAATTTACAAGAATTTAGACAGCTTCTGAAAGATGCTGATGCACGGTTTTATAATGCCGATTATTTAGGTAAAGAAGCAAATAAAATTGCAGGATTAAATACCGATTACATGGTAACCTATTTTGGTGTAGATTATAATTTATTTAAACCTGCAAGTGAAATAGAAAAAAAACGATTGCGTGCCGAATATCAATTCCCGGATGATAAAATAATAATTGTTACTGTTGCTTCACCTTTAGTTAGAAAAGGATGGCTTGACCTCTTTGATGCACTTGAAATAATAAAAAAAGAAATAGATAATTTTGTACTTGTTGGTGGTTATGCCGGCCCTAAAGATATAGAAATAGTTGCCGAAATAGAAAAAAGAGGGCTAAAACCTTACTTTATAGATTTAGGAGAAGTAAAACCTCATACATTAAGTAAATTATATAATACTGCCGATATTTTTTGTTTGCCATCTCACTGGGAAGGCTTGCCAACAGTGGTAATGGAATCTATGGCTTGCGGCTTGGCAGTTTTATCAACAAGTGTATGCGGAATACCCGAAATTGTAACTAATGGAGAAACAGGTATTTTAGTACCTACTAAACGAGTTGATTTACTTACAAAAGAACTATTGTTACTAATAAAAGATAAAGAAAAAAGAAACATTTTAGGTAATAATGCAAGAAAATTTATTGTAGATATTTGGGGAAATGCGAATGATAATGCAGCAAAACTGTATCTAAAACTTGAAGAAACAATAAAATAGAAATCTATTTATTTAATTCTTGTTTTATTTTTAAATATGTTTTATAGATACCTGTTTCTATGTCTGTAAAGTTGAATAAAGGATTTTCTTTTAATATTTTACTATTGTCTAAATAGATACTTGAATTATCGCTTTGTCGTTTGGGTGTGTAGAGTACCTCGAAACTTTCGGGAACTACTTTTTTTATTATTTGCACTAAAGTATTAATAGATACAGTATCGTTCGATGCAATATTATATATTTCAGAACTATCGGGAGCAGACATTAAAGAAAAAGACATTAATTCAGCAAGGTCATTTACATACAAATAATTTCTAATGTTTTCACCGTCTCCAAAAATATGTACATTTTTATTTATTAAAATGCTTTCTAAGAATGTATTAATAATACCGATTCCTTTTTTAGTATCTTGACCCTCGCCATACACATTTGCAACTCTATAAGTATCAAAACTTATCGTATTCTTTTTATTGAAATAATTTAAAAAATATTCCATTGTAAGTTTAATAATACCATGCGGATTAAAAGGATTTTTATTAGATTTCTCACTTACTTTTTCTTGAGTACTACCATATATTGTACCGCCGCTTGAAATAAATACTATTTTTTTAATATTTGTTTTTGCAATTGCTTCCATAAATCGTATAAACGGAATCAGATTGTTTTCAATTTCCATAAGTGGAGTTTCCCAACTTGATGACGGTATTGTGGATGAAGCCAAGTAATAAACTATATCAATATTATTAAAGATTTTATCAAAAGCAGATTCTTTTGTAATATCTAATTGCGTGTAAGGTAAGTTATTATTAAAAATATTTTTTGGGCTACGACCAAACAAATGCAAATTAATAGTAGGTATATGCATTAGTTTTTGTGTTAAATGGCTACCTATAAACCCATTTGAACCAATTATTGCAACATTTTTATAATTCATAAAATAGAAATAATAAAATAGAAATAATAAATAATATTTGTTTAGTCTATTTTATAACATGCTGCAAAATAAAGAAAAAGAATTTATAAATAAGGAGTGCAAACATTAATTGTATTGTACAGTATAAATGATTATTATATTTAATAAACACCATCTTCATTCTTTAATCTATAAATATTTTTCCCGGGTTTAAAATTCCATTTGGGTCAAATACATTTTTTATTTTTTTCATTATTCCCAACTGAATTGCATTAAAGGCAATATCCATGTAGTTTTTTTGTACAAAGCCAATACCATGTTCACCGGAAATAGTGCCACCTAATCGTACTACTTCTTTAAATAATTCACGAATGGCAATGGGTAAATTTGTATTCCAGTCATGGGCATTCATTTCCCCTTTCACAATATTAATATGTAGGTTGCCATCACCGGCATGACCATAACAAACAGATTTGAAATTATACTTTTTGCCAATTCCTTTTACAATTTTTAGTAATTCCGGTAATTTGGCACGCGGTACTACGGTGTCTTCTTCTTTATATACCGAACGACTTTTTACAGCTTCGCCAACTTTTCTGCGTAGATTCCATAAAATTTGTTTTTGCTCAAAGCTATCTGCAATAAGTATGTTGTCGATATTAAATTGCTGAACAATGTTAGAAATTGCCTCAGCATCTCTGTAAATTTCTTCAATAAAATTACCATCCAGCTCAATAAGTAAGTGTGCAGCAATATCATTTGGTAAATGGATAGCAGTCGATTGGGTATAGTCCATAGCCCATTCCAAAGCATCGCGTTCCATAAATTCTAAAGCAGACGGTGTGTAACCCTTTAAGAAAATAGCATTAACTGCAGCACAAGCCTCTTCAGCAATTCTAAACGGGACTAATAAAGTTACATCGTGTTTCACCGCAGGAATAAGCCGAAGTACTATTTTTGTAATAATGCCTAAAGTACCCTCACTACCCACAATTAATTGAGTAATATTATAACCGGTAGCATTTTTCAGGGTGTTAGCACCTGTCCATATTATTTCACCGGATGGAAGTACTATTTCTAAATTTAAAACATAATCTTTTACAACACCATATTTTACGGCTCTTGGTCCGCCTGAGTTTTCGGCAACATTGCCACCAATAAAACAAGAACCTTTACTTGCAGGGTCAGGTGGGTAAAATAAATCTTCGTTTTTAAGTTGTTCTTGTAAAATTTGCGTAATTACACCGGGTTCGGTAGTTACTTGGAAGTTTTCTTTATCAATATTTAGAATCCTGTCAAATTTTTTCATGTCCAAAACCACTCCGCCAAATACTGGTAATGCACCTCCACTTAATCCTGTTCCTGCCCCTCTGGGAGTTACCGGTATTTTATGGGTATTACAGTAGTTCATTATCTTGCTTATTTGTTCTGTATTACTCGGAATAAGCACTATTTCGGGAAGATACTGTAAGTCTTCGGTATGGTCTGATGCACAATGGTGTAGGGATTCGGTATCGTTTAAAACAAACTTTTCTTCAATAATTGTTTTAAAAAAATCAATATCAACTTGTTGTATTTTGGAGAAAGACATATTGCAAAGGTGGTAAAAAATTTATGTTTGTGAAACAAATAAACATTTTGTCTCTATTAATTATTATAAAATGATATTTCTATAAATAATTTTTCAAAACTATCCTAACGTTTTGTTTTATTTAGCTGTCTTTACTATTTTTACATTCACTTATGTGGGTATCCTGTGTATAAAAAAGCAATTTCAAATTAATAAAAACATTTTTTATGAAGATTTTATGTAAAATAATTTTTCTTTTACTGTTTGCTACTACAGCAAATGCTGCTTATATACAAATAACCAATACAAGTGGAACGGCTACCTATGGTGGCTTAAGTGTTACTGTTGTGCCTACCGGCAGCTTTACAACTTGGTCAAGTTGGTGTACTATGTCTTTTGGTACTTCCTACTGGATAGGTTCGAGTGGACCCGGAAATTATACTTATACCCTAAGCCGTCCGGTACATTCTATTAAAGTAGTTTCTTATGCACTTAACGGTGGTTCTTATATGGGTGGTGGTGAATATCTACAAATGTATCTTAACGGGGCTCCCTACTCACTTACAACAACCGATATGACCTCTTATACTGATTGTCCGGGTGCAGGTAGTGGTCCTTGTTATTTGGCAAGTGGTTGGTTATGGGGTCCGGTAGGTTCGGGAAGTGATTATGATGGCGGTGATTTTACGATTAATCAATGTACTGATATAAACTCTTTCGAAATGTATTGTAATGGTACAGAAGCCGGGGTTACTTATTATGTTTGGGTAGATACCACGCTTAGTTGTTTTTCGGCGATTAATAATGGGCCTCTATGTTTAGGCGATACCTTGCGATTATCGGTAGTAGGTGGTGATACTACAATGCCATATACTTGGTTTGGTCCGCATGGATACACAACAACAGGCAGATACCCTATTGTTCCAAATATTACAGCTATAGATTCAGGTACTTATTTTGTTGTTCAAACAATTGGTGGTGTTAGCGACACCGCATGGACACATGTTATTATTAAACCGACTCCTGTTCTTACAGCTTCCAGTAATTCACCGGTTTGTGTTTTAGGTGTTTTAGATCTTTTTGCGGGTCCGGATTCTACAGGCGAAACCTTTAGCTGGACAGGGCCAAGTTTATTTTCTTCAACATTAGAGAATCCGGTAATTACAAGTTTTGCAGTTGGTGATACCGGTTTATATACAGTTATCGCTAATTGGAATGGTTGCAAAGATACTGCTTCTACTTATGTTTCTTTAGCGCAAGTACCCAATGCACCTTATTTATATGGTCAAACTACTTATTGTGCTTGCGATGCGTTTGCTCCTATTTTAGACTCCGGATTAGTTCCGGGTGCACATCTTTTATGGTATCCTTCTGCTACCGGTGGTTCTTCAAGTACCCTGGCGCCTTTGCTTAATACCTGCATTCCGGGTACATATCATTTTTATGCAAGCCAAATAGTAGGTAGTTGCGAGGGACCAAGGGATTCAATAACGATAGTCGTACATCATACCCCTGCTGCACCTATTGTAACCTATCAAGCAGATTATTGCCAATACGACCCATTTGTGCCAATTACTGCTACTGCGGCAGGTACAGGGGTTATTTATTGGTACACAGTGCCTGTTGGTGGTACACCGTCAACAACTGCACCAACAATAAGTACTTCCATAGCTAATACTTATACGTTCTATGCTTCGCAAATAGACACCGGTTGCGAAAGTCCAAGAACTGCATTTACAATCATTGTGCATCCAAAACCTTCTGCACCAAGTGTAACTCCAACAGCTTATTGCCAGTTTGATATACCGTCATCATTAGTAACATCTATAAGCGGTGTATTGCCGGGAGCAAGTGTAACATGGTATGTAGGTACATCGTCAACAGGTTTAAGTATTGCCCCAACACCATCAACAGCATTGACGGGTATTGATTCTTATTATGTAAAACAAACATCGATATATGGTTGCAAAAGCGACAGTGTTTTAGACATTGTAACTATACACCCGCAACCGGCTGCACCTATTACCACCGATACTTCTTATTGTCAAGGTTCAACAGCCTTCCCACTATCAGTAGATGCAGTAGCCACAGACGGCAATACACTTACTTGGTACACGTCGTTATACGGAGCCGGTGCAACAACAACAGCACCAATTCCGCCTACAACAATTGTAGGTACAACTACTTGGTATGTAAGCCAGACAACAAGTTTCGGTTGTATCAGTCCTAAATCACCGATAACAGTAACAACTTTGTATTTGCCTGTATTTACAATTTCACAAAGCAACACATTTGCTTGTCAGGACAGTACAATGACACTTACATATACCGGCGCCAACCTTACACAAGGAGCTTATACATGGATACTACCATCGGGAGCTTTATTGGTAAATGGCAGCACTTTAACATCGCCATCAATCACGGTACAGTTCGATTCATTGTATAATAATATTGTTTATTTAACATCAAGTGATTATAATGGCAGATGTGCTACAAGCGATACGATAGAAATACGTGTAGTACCAATGCCTGTAGCTCGCACTTTTATTACACCTGTTGTGTGTGTTGGCGATACAGTAGGCTTGGCATTAAGCTACCGTAGTGAAAACGGTTATAGTTTTGTATGGGATTTTGCCTTTGGTACATCTGGTACTGACGGACAAATAATTGCAGCCAATTCTAATTCAGGTGGTCCATACAGTGCATCGTGGAATAGTGGAGGTGTGAAAGTTGTAACAGTAACACCATACACAATAGAGGGTTGTAAAGGTAATTTAGTATTTGACAGTGTGCATGTAAGAGATTTACCGGATGCAACTTATGGTTGGTTAACTCATAATCAAAGTTTAGGAAGTAGCAATGAGTTGTGTTCTGATGATACAGTACAGTTTGTAGCTCATACCGATAGTGCTAACTTTTCATATACTTGGGAACCAGCCCATTTCTTCCGCGAGAACAATGGCTCAATAATCTTTGGTATCGTACAAGTATCTGGAGATATTACCTTGAATGTAATTGACCCTTATGGTTGCAAGAATAGTGTATCCAGCTATTTTAAAGTAGATGGCTGTTGCACGGTAACCATGCCGAATGCGTTTTCACCAAACGGAGATGGTAAGAATGACTATTTCAGACCTGTATATGAAGGTTAT